>WQYV01000100.1 GCA_009781085.1 Betaproteobacteria bacterium | reverse complement strand
GGAGAACGTGGTGCCCTGGTACGAGGGCACCGACCACGAGTTGGTGCGGCAGCCGAACATGCCCAGAAAGCGCGCCAGCAGCCCTTCGATCTGGTCGCTCTTGTGCAGCACGCCGTAGCTGGCACCCGCGTAGGCCTGATCCAGCAGGGCGGTGGGGCCGTAATCTTTTTTGAGCTGGGTCATCTTGGCGGCGATTTCATCGAGCGCCTGATCCCAGCTGATGCGCTTGAACTTGTGCTCGCCGCGCGCGCCTACGCGCTTCATCGGGTACAGCAGTCGCTCGGGCGAATACAGGCGGGCGCGGTAGCTGCGCCCGCGCAGGCAGCCGCGCAACTGCGGCTCGACCTCGGTGTCCTTGCCGTAGCTGCCGCCGAGCTGGTACGAACCGTTGTCGGTCGACAGCCGCACGATCACGTCGCCCTTCTTGTGCGCCACCAACATGTGGCGCGAACCGCAGTTGTGCGCGCACGAGGTCACCACGGTGGTGAGTTGGTCATCGGGGAAATAAGGCTCATACGCGAAGGCGCGGGCTTCGTTGGGTTTGAGCACGCTCCCGATACCCACTAGCGTGCCTACCAGCGTTGCTGCGCCGGCACCCATAATCTTCAGGAAGTCGCGCCGTTGGTAGCCGCCGCTGATATGGTAGGGACTGTCACCCGCGATGGTAAAGTGCGCTACCGCTGACCCGCAGAGCGGTGTTCCAGGCCAGGCGTTCTTCATTTTTTTTCTCCTTGGCGTGCAGCGGCGGCGGCGAGGAAGCGCGCTTCCGATTGGGTTGGGCGATCCTTGGCCCAATCGGGAATCTCAGTAGGCATGTCCGGCCAAGCGTGCCTGGGATAGGGATAGTGGGTCCGATACCAGGCGCGACCGCCGTGGCAGCCGTAGCACACATCCCCGCCGTTGGGCTTGGCGGCTAATTCCTCGATGGTTTTGGCGTTGAGGTAGGTAACTTGGTGCCGCGTCGTGCGGATGGCGATATGGCACGCCAGGCAGTTGTTCTGGAACAGATCTTTCGATTGCTGCGGCCACGGCCCAGGAAGGCCCATTACGGGCCAATTCATCTGGGCGTGGCATTTCAGGCACGTCGTTTCCGGCGTTACCGTTTTGCGCAGCGTGAGGTCAGACTGCGCGGTGGCTGAACTGCCGGGTGCCCTGTCGCGCGGGTCGTTGCCCTGGTGGCAGGTGGTACAGCGCAGATTCATTACCTGTTTGGCATACGCGGTTTCCAGATGCCGGCGGTGGAACGTTTCCTGCTCGCCCTGGTAGGTGGAAATCTGCTGGTACCAGGCTCTGGCGCTGGCCGCTTCAACGCCCGCTGGCGAGGCCTTGCGCATTGCAGGCTTCAGTACCTCGGCGTGGCAGGCCAGACATTGTTGATCGGTTGCCTGCTCGATCGCTGGCTTGAAATGGATGGGGTCGTATTTGGCTACCTGGTAGCTGATGGGGGTCGTGGCGGACGCACGGGTCAATGTTGCCACTGGCGCCGGTGATGAAGAAGAGGAGTCTACGCAGCCGCTTACTGTCAGGGTGGCGACCAAACCCACTGACACGACATGCAATAACCTAAACCATGGAGGATTCATTGGGATTGGCTCCTGGTCGATTCATTGCTATTGGAAATTGCAGCGCCACCGTGAGGCGGCACCTGCACAAGAACCACCCAGCCGTTTGGCTGGACGGTTCTTGCGTACGTTCTACTTACTTGGTGCCGGACATGCCTTCCTGTTTGGGGTGCTTGGTGGCCGCCTTCTTGGTCTTTTCCTTTTCGCCGGACATGCCGCTCATGCCTTGTTGGCCGGACATGCCTTGCTGGCCGCTCATGCCTTGCTGCCCAGACATGCCCTGTTGGCCAGACATGCCCTGTTGGCCAGACATGCCTTGCTGCCCAGACATGCCCTGTTGGCCGGACATGCCTTGCTGTTGCGCCATGGTCGGCAGGGCAACGCCAAGAGCGACAGCCATCACCGACAGACCGAGAACTTTACGAGCAATTTTCATGACTTCCTCCTTAGGTTTTAGGGAACAAACAACACTTGGGGCAGTCAGCCCCTTTCTGCCTGTCGGCAGCATCATGGACATCTGCGTTTGCAGATACCAACGATCCGAGGGAGTCGCTTGCCGCGAAAATGGCGGTGCGACTGGAAATGGGTACTGGATACATTATCGACATGGCGGTCAGCGTAACGTCGGCGTGGCGCCGCCGCTGGCGGCAGCGCCAGCCAGGGGACTATGCCAGCCGCGCAGGTCATAGGGGGGGAGCATGCCCGGCTCGCGCAACGGTACCCACCATCTGCCGGTGGCTGCAACCGACCCGACGTTGCCCGGCTCAGGGCGGTCGATACCATGCAGTGCCCGCTCAAGCTGATCCGGAGCCAGGGCGGCTTGCGCTAGTTGCGGAGCCCCGTCAGGCCGCCGGTCCGGGTGCAAACCCGCTACAAAGCCGGTAGCTTGTCCTGCCGCGTTGCCTGTGGCAACCAGCAGGCAAATAGTGAAAAACCATCGATTGATCATGGTTTTTGCCTGTTTGTTCATGTCGTTTGTTGATGCTCGCTATGCCTTAAGCAACATATCCGTATTCTTTCTGATCCATTAAAAATCAACGGATTGGATCGATTTAAAAAACGGGATGGCGAAAATCTACTAAGAAGTTGTCGGAACTGCGCCGTTGCCATAATGGCAGAATGTCATAGTCTGTTCTGTTCGTCAAATTTCTTCTGCGGTTTATACGGACTCCCGAAAGTTGGACACCGATCCAACCATAGCCATGACCCATGATTGAACGGCGGTGTCAAAGAGGCGACAGGTTGGCGAGAGCGCGCCAGGCTTCTGGCGTTGGATTTTTCAGCAATTTCTGCGCGAAAATCAGGGCTGACCCGAGGTGGTTTTGAGCCGCTACAGAAAACCCTTCTCGAATCCCAAAGTCTTCGCCCTTCACACACAGTACAAAGCAGGGGCAGGGCGGCTTTTGAAAAGTATGCTCAAAGACAGCCAATACGGATTCGGGGGGCATGGCGTGGGTGGTATGCCACGGCTGTTTGAAGGGGGAAATGGGGGAAAAGGAGAAGGGAGCCGGGGTATTTTGACCTGCGTCGATATAGAGGGCCAAGGTTTTGCCCTCAAGGTTGAGGGCGTGGTCTATTTGCAATTGAAAGTCTTCGACCCACTCAAACCTCTCGGCCATGCCCGATGACAAAGCCCACGTATTCAAGTGCTGCAGGAGAGATGTGCCCAATGCGTCATCGCCCCGGCTGGTATTGCCCCAAGCTGTCAGGAGCACCTCAGCCATACACGTCCGAGGTGTGGAATTGGCCGTTGGAGTCGCGGCAAAGGAGGCTCAGGCGCTGCCCTTCAGCGTCGATGAGTTCCACTTGCAGGGGCATTTCCCCTAGGGCATGGGTGGCACAAGATAAGCAGGGGTCGTAGGCGCGGATGGCGCATTCGATGTGGTTGAGCAAGCCTTCAGAGATGACGCGGCGATCCAGGTGCTGTGTGGCGACGGAACGGATGGCGGTATTCATGGCCTGGTTGTTGTGCGTCGTCGATACGATCAGATTGCACATGGTGACCTGGTCATCCTCGTTGACTTTATAGTGGTGGATCAGCACGCCACGCGGCGCTTCAATCACGCCAATGCCTTCTTCCTGGCGCTCGCCTTTGACGGTCAAATCCGTGCCGAGCAAGTCCGGGTCATCCAACAGACTTTGAATGACTTCCAAGCCGTGAAGGGCTTCGATAATCCTCGCCCAATGGTAACTCAGCGTGGAATGCACAGGCTGGCCGTTGCCGATGGCCAGCATGTTTTTCCGCGCAGCCTCGGCCAGCGGCGAAGGAATGAAGTCGCACGTCTGCAGGCGGGCAAGCGGGCCGACTTTATACCAGCCATTTTCAGACCCTAATTTTTCAATATAAGGGAATTTCATGTAACTCCAGGGCCTTACTTCTTCCCGGAGCACCTGCGGATAGGTTTCGTAGTTGAAGCGGTCGAAAATGGGTTTGCCCTTGGCATCTTTGACGCGCAAATCGCCGTGATAGAGATCCAAGGCCCCATCTTCGCGAACCATGCCCATCATATTGGATTCAAATAGGCCAAAGCTGTCAAAGAAGGAGGGGTTCGTTTCAAAGAAACGCTGTACCAGTTCAATGCCGCCTTGAACCCACTCTATAAGTTGCGGGAGGTCTTTTTTCAGTTCGTCGCGTTCCGCCGCAGTCAAGGCTTTATTAACACCCCCAGGAATTGCGCCTGTGCCATGGATGCGTTTGCCGGCTACATGGTGGATGATTTCTTGGCCATATTTTCGGATGAGGATGCCTTGCTTAGCGATGTCGGGATATTTCATGGCGACACCGACAATGTTGCGCTGGGCCGCTTCGCTGTCAAAGCCCAGCAATAAGTCCGGCGAAGCCAGATGATAAAAGTGCAAGGCGTGGGACTGGACAATTTGGCCATAGTGCATGAGGTGGCGGAGTTTTTCCGCCGTTGGCGTCAGTTGTTTTGCGCCAATAATTGCGTCCATGGCCTTGCAAGCAGCCAGGTGGTGGCTGATAGGGCAAATGCCGCACAGGCGTTGTACCGTGACAGGGACTTCCCAATAGGGACGGCCTTTGATGAATACTTCGAAACCTCGAAATTCGACGATGTGTAGGCGCGCTTGGTGAATCCTGTTTTGCTCGTCGAGCAGCAAGGTGACTTTACCGTGCCCTTCGACACGGGAGACTGGGTCGATGGCAATACGGCGCAGGCCCTGGGTCGTTTTGGCGTTTTCAAGTTCAAACATGTTTTCTCCAGAATCATTCGGCCTAGTCGAACCGTATGAGCGGGTAGTCCAAGCGCGGGGTACGGCCATAAATAAAATCCGTCAAGAACTTGAAAATTGCGTCCCCCGAGGGCGGACAGCCAGGAATAAAATAGTCCACGCGCACGACTTCGTTAATGGGGCGAGCTTTGTCGAGCAGCAAAGGCAATTCGATGTCATTTGGAATGGTGCTGCTGACGACACCCGGCTGTTCGAAATAGACTTCACGCAAAACTTCACGCACGTCCAACTGATTGCGCAAAGCGGGTAGCCCCCCATTGACGGCACAGGCACCCACCGCAATCAATGTGCGGCAATTGTTGCGAAACTCGCGCAAGACGTGGACGTTTTCAGAATTGCAGACACCGCCTTCAATAAAGCCGATGTCGCAAGAGCCGCAGTGTTTAATGTCGGTGAGGGGGGAGCGGTCAAACTTCACCAGTTCAAACAAGTCGAGCAGGTTTTCGTCCATATCCAAAAACGACATGTGGCAACCAAAGCAACCCGCCAAGGAAACGGTAGCTACGCGCAATTTTCTCTCTGGAGTTTCTTGTAGACTTAGCATGTCAGGTTTTCCTCGTCATCAGAAACTCAGTCTGGGAACTGATGGGCAATTTGTCATAGATACGCTGGCCGATAGGGACGGCAAAACTACCGCGTTTGGGCAAAATGGCTCCGACGGGGCAGACGCTGGCGGCTTTGTCGCTCAAAGCAAAGTCGCTGTCCCCTAGCTTTCCTGAGGGGGTGTTGATGACGATGTGCGAAGCCCTGCCCCTGCCGGAGAGGGCAAAAATGTTTTTCTTGTCAACTTCACGGCTGGCCTGGACACACAAACCGCAATTAACGCAGCGGTTCAGGTCCAAGAAGGCTTCGGGGTGAGAAGTGTCAACTTTTCGGCTTGGGAAGAAATGGTTGAAGTGGGGCGTCATCATTTCCAAGTCATAGGCCAAGGCTTGAAGCTGGCAGTTACCGCTCTTCTCGCAACTGGGACAAAAGTGGTTGCCCTCGACAAACAGCATTTGCAGCAAGAGCCTGCGCTTGTCGTCGAGCACCGGCGTATTGTTTTCGACTTCAATGCCTGAACGCGCAAGGGCAGTGCAAGCGGAAGTGTGACGGCCGTTGATGATGACGGTGCACAGCTTGCAATTGCCATTGGGCCGTAGCCCTGGATAGAAGCAGAGGTGTGGGATGAAAACGCCCGCTTTGAGCGCCGCCTGGAGCACAGTCTGGTCTGGCTCGAAGGGGATGGGCATACCGTCAATGATAAAGGTGTTTTCCGAGTTCATAGGTCTGTCCCAAGATGAGCGCCGATGTCGTCCCGCTCCATGATTTCACGTGCAGGAGCCAAGGCAGCATCCAGATCAAAGGCTGGTACAAAGTCTTTTTGCTTGAGCCTTCTGTCATAAGAAGGGCGGAATTTCTGCAGGGTGTCATTAACAGGGCGCCCGGCGCTTTGCCCAAGGCCGCAGTGGCTGGCGGTACTCAAAAGCTGGTACAGACGGGACAACTCGTTCATTTCATAATCGGTGCCCTTGCCGTTGGCAATTTTATCGAGGAGGTCGCACATTAACGTGGTACCCGCGCGGCACGGCGTGCAGAAACCGCAGCTTTCATGTTTGAAGAAGTGCACGAAATTTCTGGCCACTTCAAACATGTCGCGGTTGTTGCCAAACACCATGAACGATCCCGAGGTGGAGATGTCTTCAAAGGCGATTTTGCGGCCGAATTCATGCCGTGCGAGGCAAGTCCCCGCAGCGCCGCCAACCTGCACCGCCATGGCGTTGCGTGCGCCGCAATCTTCAAGGATTTGGGCAATGCGCACACCAAAAGGGTATTCATAAATGCCAGGGCGGTCACAGTCTCCTGAAACGGACAGAAGCTTGGTTCCTGTGGAGAGTTTCATGCCTAGGCTTTGATACCAAGTGCCGCCTTTTTGGGCAATCAGCGTTGCCTTGGCCAGGGTTTCAACATTGTTGACGACGGTGGGTTTGCCCAAATAGCCATTTGTGACAGGGAAAGGGGGGCGTATCCGGGGCCTCCCGGGTTTGCCTTCGAGCGATTCGATGAGCGCTGTCTCCTCCCCGCAGACATAGGCTCCTGCCCCCATGTGAATTTCAATGTCAAAGTCAAAACCCTTCTGACCCAGAATGTCTTTGCCCAAGAGATTGGTTTTGCGTCTGGCTTCAAGCGTGGCCTGCAGTTTCTCCAGCATGTAGCGGTATTCGCCGCGCAGATAGACCAGACCCTTGGAAGCGCCGATGACATAGCCTGCAATCGTCATGCCTTCGAAGATGCGGTCCGAGAAGGAGGACAGCAAGACCCGATCCTTGAAAGTCCCCGGCTCGCCTTCATCGGCATTGCAGACGACATAGCGCATTTCACCGGGCGCATTTTTGCAGACCTCCCACTTGACGCCCGTGGTGAAGCCCGCGCCGCCACGGCCACGGAAATTGGAGGCTTTCATTTCGGCCAGCATGCCCTGGGGGCCAAGCTCGACGGCGCGCTTGAGCGCCTGGCCGTTGACCATTTCTGTCGAGAGCAACACGTCTTTGCAGCGGATGTTGTCTTCAACGCGGAAAAACTCTGCTGGCCATTCCTTTAACGGTGTCTGTCCTTTGATTAGCTCGCATATTTGGTCAATACGCTGCGAAGAAAGCCGTGTGACGGTATAGCTGTTGACCAGAAGGGCGGGGCCCTGATCGCACATGCCCGTGCAGGAAGTGGTGTCGATGCTAACCAGCCCATCTCCTGAAACCTGCCCCTGAGCCAGGCCGAACTTCGACAACATGCGCGAAAGTAAAGCCGCGTTGCCTTGCATCCGGTCCGTCACATTGTCAGAGAAGAGGATGCGGTATTTGCCGTGCGGGCTGTCATAGAAGAAGGCATAGAAGTCGATGACGGCCTGGACTTGTGTGCGTTCCAAAGCGAGAGCCTCGGCGAGGTAGCCCACAGCCCACTGGGGGATGAAATCCAGATGCTCCTGGGTTTCTCGAAGAATTTGCATGAGGTAGTGCGGATTGCGGGAATAGCGCTCCAGAATGGGCTCTAGCACCCCCCCAGCAGAAGAATTGACAAGGCTCAAAGCACACTCCTTCTATGAAAGTGACAGCTTTAGCAAAGACATCCAGTGTGATACAACAACAGGCTCAGAAACTTGTCAAGCGGCTCCTCTCGAACCGTTACAGATGCCGCATTTCCTGCATGTTCAAGGTTGCCGACGCGCCGCCGTTCACACCTTTGTGTGTCCAACGAATACATGGCGTAAGCTTCCCCGTCAAGTAGACAACGGTTTGTAGAAGACGTTCGGAGCCGCGGTTTAACCGGGGCATGAATTGCACCGGCGGGAGGCCGCCCAACGACGTATGCGGGCGGTACCGGGGTGACGAGCGGAACCTCAGCGAATAGCGCGCAAATTTTATTTACAACGCATCCAGTGGGCTCAAAATTCCCCGCCCGCCCTTGTTGAGCACATGCGTGTAAATCATGGTCGTGCTCACATCCGCATGGCCCAGCAACTCCTGCACCGTGCGAATGTCATAACCTGCCTGTAGCAGATGCGTGGCGAACGAATGACGCAACACATGCGGCGACACCGGTTTTTCAATGCGCGCCAGCCGCGCCGCCTCGCGCACCGCCCGTTGTACCGATTCGGGATAGAGGTGATGG
>WQYV01000099.1 GCA_009781085.1 Betaproteobacteria bacterium | reverse complement strand
GCCTTCAGTTCCGCCATGTCGAAAAAGGCATTGACCATCCTGCGTAGCGCGAACAGTTCTTTTTCGGTCATGTAGTTCTTGGCGACGGATACCTCACTTTTCACCGGGCGGCTACCCTTGAACCCCGTCAAACCCATAAACGGCAATTCAGCATTAGCGCGGTCAAAGATGATCTCGCTGGCGGTTTTGCCGCTCACGGCATAATGCAGCTTGTTTTGCACGATTTTGAAGAATTCCACCGTTTCCGGCATGGTGGCGTTGTAGTCCAGGCTGGTCGCGTACAGGTCAAGGATTTGGCGGTACATCACCTTTTCGCTGGCACGGATGTCGCGGATGCGATCCAGAAGCTCTTTCCAATACACCCCGCCGCCCATGTTTTTCAGGAAGTCGTCGTTAATGGAAAAGCCTTTTTGCAGGTATTCACGCAATACGCCCGTCGCCCAACGGCGGAATTGCGTACCACGCAGGGATTTCACGCGGTAGCCGACTGCGATAACAGCATCAAAATTATAAAAAGCGACTGGTTTGTCAGAATTTGCAATGTGCAAAAATTGCACATTGCTTTTTTTATCAAGCTCTCCCTCCGAAATGGCGTTGTTGACGTGCCTGGTGATGACCGAGCGGTCTCTTTGGAAGAGTTGAGCCATCTGCGCCTGCGTCAGCCAGATGGTTTCAGCGTCAAACCGGCAGTCAATGCGCGTCCGCCCGTCCTCGGTTTGATAGATGATGATTTCGGAGTTTTCGGGTTTCATGGCGTCATGGGGTTTGTATTCGGTGAAGGCGAGAATAACTGGAGATACCTTAAAAACTTAATCGAGTTCACTAAAAAGTGGAAACTGTGTTGAAGTGTCTTTTCTTTTGCGTAGAATCATATTAATGTCTGTTCCAACATCATCATAAAATCGTGTCACAGCAATAACATCATACTTTGAAACGACAACATTACCGTCAAGGTCTACTTTTTTATGTAATTCCAAAGTACATTCAATATGCGTGCCGTGACGAAAGGTGATATTTTGATTATGCACATCATTTTGAAATACAGAATCTAACATTCTGAAATCAATTATCCTCTTTTCTGTGTTATTATTTGCCTTAATAATTCCCTTCCATTGTATTTTTGACCTAACAAGAACCGGGGCTATTATTTCAATAATAACATTTTCAATTTTTTCTGAAGGAACATATATATCACCTTCAACAAACTTATGAAAATCTTTACGATCAATCGAAATCAAGCTATTTTGAATGAGACGATTAGATTGTGATTCAATTTCTGAAAATTCGATTTTTTGTATTTCTTGGCACGCAAGCGCTCTATTATAAAAATTGGATTTTTGTCGACGAATTTTTACATTATCATGAATAGACTCAACAGTATTTTGTATTGAATTGTTCTTTTTCAACTGTGCAATTTCTAATTGCAATTTCTCTATTTCATACTTAGTTTTAACAACAGACAATCTAGATAATTCTCTATCGCTTCCTGAAGGAAATTGCATTACAAGTGTAACAACTGCAACGATGAGCGTTCCCCATGTAGCAAGTCTTTGTCCTTTTGGCGAAATTATAAATTTGTACACATCTCGCAAACCTCCTTCAACATGAGGCTCTACTGATATAGAAACGTATTCACCAAAGCTATTAGCAATCTCAGTAACAATTTTTAGGAAAGCATCTTCGCACTTGTTTCGTGCAAATGCGTCAAGTGCATGAGAAGAATTAGCAGATTGAAAGACGTAATGCAATTCCAGTTTACGTATATGTTGATTGGCATCATTCATTGATTTTCTCCAAACCACTAAATGTGAGGTTGTGAACACGAATTTTCGCCGTCATCAGTTCATGCAACAGAGTACGGAAGAGATCGCTTAAGGCGTCGTGTTTGCGGCGATGAATCTTCAATTTTCGGTCAACTCCTGCAATCATTCTGACAATTTCGTCTTGCTCGCCCGTACTCGGCACGGGCACCAAGAAACCGCGCAGTCGGGTTGCGCTGATGTTGCTTTGGCTGACTGCTCGTGTCGCTATGGACTTCAAGCGAAACTGCGTTTCATCGGCATTGAGGTAGTGATTCAAGAAATGTGGCCGCAAGCGCTCAGTGTCAGCTCGCAAGCGAATCAGGTAGGAAGCAAAAACATAGTCACCATCCAATTCAAAAATTGCTGTACGCCCAACAAGTTCAAGGCTGTTAGTTCGATTAAAAAGGATGTCCTGCCGCTTGAGGCGGAATTTTTCAAACTCCTTTGCAGTAAGTTCCACATATTGAAGTTTTTCTGCAGTAATTTGCCCCTGTTGCTGGTTAGTCATACGTAAAAGCGCGTAACTGCCTGTCTCAGCGCCTTTAGACGAAAGACCATATTGTGCCTCTGTAAGATAATCGCCCAATGGGCGAACTTCCCAACTCTCCGGAATCAACCCAATTTCAGTCTGCTTTTGTGGTTCGTTGCGAAGGCCGTGGGTGAAGAGTTGATGAAGGAGCGTTTTTTTCAGTTCGGTGGTCAATGCCAGCAACTTCTCCTGTTGCTCTATCGCTTGCTGCACCAATCCTAGTACCGCTGATATTTTTTGCTGTTCGAGGAGAGGCGGAAGTGGAATTTCCAGCGCTTTTAGTTTAGCCTGATTAATCGAGGACTGATTTACAGAGCGGCTGCAAATTTTTGCAAACACTCCTTTTATTCGATAGTAGCAACATATGAAGTGAAAAAAATCTGGCATAAGAACATTCGGATTAGTTCTCAAGAGCAGAAGATTCATCCCATGTAAAAGATCTGTGTAGTCTTTTTGAGCAAGTGCTGTTTTCCCAAGATGTGGATCGCTATTGATATGGCTGAAAAGAATGTCACCTTTCCGTATACGATATTTATCGACGTTTTCCTTATTTATTCCTGAAACAAAACGAATACGTTTATTATTAATATAACCATCGGAAATAGTTTCAATCCGAGTAACTCGAAACTCACCATGCTCTTTATTTTGATCAACAGTTAGCCCGTTCCGCATGAGCAACAGTAATGGTACATTTTCTCGACCGATGAGAGCAGTCTCCCATTCATCGATGACTCGTAAAAATTCGATGTTGCGATATGCACTCATAATCACAGCATCAGTTTGGCGAGGATGACTTTAAGTTCAGCGTCGGTTTGCGTGGCTTCTTTTTCCAATTCCTCCAGCTCCTCCAAAATCTCCGAGATAGGCCGATACTCCTCGCCCTCACCAGTGTGAATATAACGGCTCGGAGAGATATTAAAATCGTTCTTCGCTATCTCCTCACGGGTAACGATGCGCGAATATTTTTCCTCTTCCCGCCATGCGTTGAACGTGTCGGCGATGCGCGTGATGGCGTCGTCGGCAAGGTAGTTTTTCGGGTCGCCCTTGGTGAAGTCGCCGGAGGCGTTGATGAGAAAGAGCTTGTCTTTGCGCTCCCTCGGTTTGGCCTTACCCAGCACAAGGATGATGCCGGGCGCGGTGGTGTTGTAGAAAAGGTTTTCCGGCAGGTAGATCACGCCTTCGATGAAATCCTGCTCGATAAACCAGCGGCGTACTTCCTTTTCCTTGTTCGCGTTGGCGTTGCCGGAGCCGCGTGAGGCCGCGCCGGTGTCGAGCACGATGGCGGCGCGGCCATTCTCTTTCAGGCTGGCGAGGATGATTTGCCCCCAGCCCCAATCGGCCTTGCCGCCGGGATAGCCCGCGCCTTTGGGAAAACGGTCGAACTCGTCGGCGTCGTAATCGGTTTCCTTCCACCAGTCCTGATTCCACATGGGGTTGGCGACAACACGGTCGAAGGTTTGCAGACGGTTGCCTTTGCGGAACCGCGGATTCTTGAATGTGTCGCCCAACTCGATGCGCCCCTCCATGTCGTGGATGATCATGTTCATGTTCGCCATCGCCCAGGTCTCGGGCGTGTATTCCTGCCCGTGAAGTTTGAGCGGGAGGTAATTCGCGCACGACTGGCGTTTCATTTTTTCATCAAGGACGATTTCGCATTTGACGAGTAAGCCAGCAGAGCCGCAGGCAGGGTCGTAAATCTCCATGCCGGGTTCGGGGTTCATAATGCGCGCCATAACGAGGCCAACTTCCTTGGGCGTATAGAACTCGCCCGCGCTGGAAACGCTGCCCTCGGCAAATTTGCGGATCAGGTACTCGTAGCTGCGCCCGATGATGTCCGGCTCAACATCATTGAGGCCAAGCCGCTTGGCGCTGATGGCTTCGATGAGGTTGGAAAGACGGTCGTCGGCAAGGTCGCGCACGCCGTGAGTGGTGGCATTGAAGTCCACACGGTCGATGATGCCCTTGAGAAGCGGGTTGGCATCCGCGATGGCACGCAGGTGCGTGGTGAGCTGTTCGCCGATTTTGTCCGACAGCGTGCGAATCACCGACCAGACGGGTTCGTCGGGGTTTTTCGGCTCAAGCGGGAGGTAAAAGCGCACGAGCTTCTTGTCGTATTCGAGGAACTGGAAAATCTTGGCGCGTGAGCGGCCAGTTTCTTTGGCCATGCGGTTCAATTCATCATCGAACACGTCGCAGAGCCGTTTGGCGAAGATAAGCGGGAGGATGAACTCCTTGTATTTTGGGGCGTCCTTCGCGCCCCGGATGGAGCAGGCAGCATCCCAAATCCAGGACTCAAGCGATTTGTCAGGCGTGTCGGGCATGTGTGTTCGGGAAAATGACGTTCAATCTTGGATAGTACATGACATCCATTGAACCCTGAGAATCGGCCAGCCCTGAATCAACGGAAATCGCTGTGCCGGGTGCTGGCTTGTCAGTCGTGCGCTCACATGGCGGGCTGATTGTCATGGGCTATGCTGGTCAGCCGTGCAGTTCATCAAATAGAACGCCTATGCTCCTATTACGCAGCCTTTGCCATGAACTCAACACGGACGGCATCGTATGGAAAATGCAGCTTGCCGTCCGCAGCCTTGTCGACCAGCCCGCGCAATACCAGTACTTGTGCATCGGTATGCACGCCCTTGATGTCGCGTGAGACGCGACGCGCCAGTTCTCGCACCCCGATTGGCCCCGCGCCGGTCAGCGCCTCGATCAGCGCCCAGCGCCGCGCTGTTAAGGTCTCCAGCAGGCTTTCGCGTGATGTAAAAGTGAACCGTGGCGTTGCGTCTTGTTTTCCCTTGAAAGCATCCTTCATGCGGTCTTTCACTTCGTCGAGCGTGGCAACGTCGATGGTCAGCATTTTTTCGTTCATGGTTGCCTCACAGCTTTGTTACGTCGTTCCAGAAATCGTCAATCAGCGCATCCAGTGTGGTGAAGGCATATGGTGCCTGCGCTTCGCCCTTGTGCCGATGGTCTCCCTTGCCAGCCTCATTGTCATACCGCAATACACACACTTCGTTGACGACATACGCCAGCCTGTATTTATAGCCGTGCGTGCTTCCCGGCACCTGATTCGGAACTGACCAGACCACGACTTCAACAAAACTGCCATCTGAAATGTGGATGCGTTCGCGTTTCAGCAAGGTCGCCTTCATGTTGTAAAAATAACATCACATCGACGTGTTGTCAATAGTACAACACATTGGAAGGTGTATTTTTCACGGCAAAACAAGCTTGAACACCAGTATTTGCGCCTGTCACGGATTCTCTTTTATAGTGTGTGATTTACCGCCGTGCCGACATTGACATGGATGCAATCCACATTCGCGGTGCCCGTACCCATAACCTGAAGAACATCAACCTCGACCTGCCGCGCAACCGGCTGACGGTCGTGACGGGGCTGTCGGGTTCGGGTAAGTCGTCGCTGGCGTTCGACACGCTCTACGCCGAGGGGCAACGGCGCTACGTAGAGTCGCTCTCCGCTTATGCGCGCCAGTTCCTGCAATTGATGGAAAAGCCGGATGTCGACCTGATCGAGGGGTTGTCGCCCGCTATCGCCATCGAACAGAAGGCCGCCAGCCACAACCCGCGCTCCACGGTCGGAACCGTCACGGAAATCCATGACTACCTGCGCCTGCTCTACGCCCGCGCCGGGACTCCGCACTGCCCCCATCACCCCAACCGGATCCTGGACGCGCAAAGCGTGACCCAGATGGTCGATCAGGTGCTGGCGTTGCCCGCCGAGTCCCGCGTGATGATCCTCGCGCCGGTGCTGACTGGGCGCAAAGGCGAACAGCAGGAGTTGCTTGCCAGCCTCGCGGCACAGGGTTTCGTGCGGGCACGGATCGACGGCGTCATCGTCGATCTGGATGAGCCGCCACCACTCAACAAGAACCGCCGCCATGAGATCGAGGTCGTTATTGATCGTCTGCGCGTGCGTCCCGAATTGCGCAGCAGGCTGGCGGAATCATTCGAAACCGCGCTTGCGCACAGTGAGGGGCGCGCTATCGCGGTGGAAATGGACGGTGGCGGGGAATACCCGTTTTCGGCCCGCTTTGCCTGTCCGGTGTGCGACTTTGCCCTGCCCGCGCTGGAACCCCGGCTGTTCTCGTTCAATAACCCGGTGGGCGCATGTCCGCGTTGCGATGGCCTTGGTCAAGTCACGTTCTTCGACCCGCAACGGGTCGTCGCTTACCCGGATCTTTCATTGGGTGCCGGGGCAATCCGGGGCTGGGACAAGCGCAACCAGTTTTACTTCCAGATGATCGAGTGCCTGGCCACCCATTACAGGTTCGATATCGAAGCGCCGTTCAACAGCTTGCCGAAGAAAGCGCAGGAAGTCGTGCTCCACGGGTCAGGGGAAGAGCGCATCGCGTTCCGCTATCTCTCCGACAAGGGACGCACGGTGACAAAGTCGCACCCGTTCGAGGGAATCATTCCCAACATGGAACGGCGTTTCCGCGATACCGATTCGGTGCTGGTGCGCGAGGAACTGCTGAAGTACCGCGCCAGCCAGTGCTGCCCGGATTGCGGCGGCGCACGCTTGACCCCGGCGGCGCGGCATGTGCTGGTAGGGAACCTGTCATTGCCCGAGGTGGCCGCCCTGCCGCTATCGCAATGCCTGGCGTTCTTCCAGGGTTTGCAGCTTGAAGGGCAACGTGCGCTGATCGCGGAAAAAATCGTCCGGGAAATCAGTGCGCGGCTGGGTTTTCTGGATAACGTCGGCCTTGGCTACCTGAGCCTCGACCGCGCTGCCGATACCCTTTCCGGCGGCGAGGCGCAGCGCATCCGGCTGGCCAGCCAGATCGGGTCGGGGCTGACCGGGGTCATGTACGTGCTCGACGAACCATCCATCGGCCTGCACCAGCGCGACAATGGCCGCCTGCTGGAAACTCTGGGCAGGCTGCGCGACATCGGCAACACGGTGATCGTGGTCGAACATGACGAAGAGGCCATCCGCACCGCCGACCATCTCGTCGACATGGGTCCCGGCGCGGGCGAAAACGGCGGGGAGGTCATCGCCAGCGGCACACTGGCAGCAGTCATCGACAATCCCGCTTCCGTAACCGGCGCATGGCTCGCAGGCCGCCGCAGGATCGAACTGCCCACACGGCGCGTGCCGGTGAACGCCGCACGCCTCATCCGCATCGTCGGCGCAAGCGGCAACAACCTGAAAAAAATCGATGTCGATATCCCCGTCGGGCTTTTCGTCTGCGTTACCGGCGTTTCGGGCTCGGGCAAATCCACGCTCATCAACGATACCTTGAGCGCGGTAGCAACCTGCCAACTCAACGGCGCTTCTCTCGAAGCCGCGCCCCACAAGGCCATCCACGGGCTTGACCTGCTCGACAAGATCATCAGCGTCGATCAGTCCCCGATTGGCCGCACCCCGCGTTCAAACCCCGCCACCTACACCGGGTTGATGACCCCCATCCGCGAACTCTTCTCCAGCGTGCCCGAAGCCAAGGCACGCGGTTACGGGCCGGGGCGTTTCTCGTTCAACGTAAAGGGAGGCCGCTGCGAAGCCTGCCAGGGCGACGGCATGATCAAGGTGGAAATGCACTTTTTGCCCGACATGTACGTCCCCTGCGACAGTTGCCGGGGTCAGCGCTACAACGCCGAGACGCTGGAAATCCGCTACAAGGGGCGCAACATTTACGAAGTGCTGGAGATGACCGTCGATCAGGCGCACGGCTTTTTCTCCGCCGTGCCCGTCATCGCACGCAAGCTCGAAACCCTGACCGATGTCGGCCTCGGCTACATCCGCCTCGGGCAGAGCGCCACGACGCTCTCCGGCGGCGAAGCGCAACGCGTCAAACTCGCACTCGAACTCTCCAAGCGCGATACGGGCCGCACGCTCTACATCCTCGACGAACCCACCACGGGGCTACATTTCCAGGATATCGAACTGCTGTTGCGCGTTCTCACGCGGCTCCGCGACAACGGAAACACCATCATCGTCATCGAACACAACCTCGACGTCATCAAAACGGCAGACTGGATCATCGACCTCGGCCCCGAAGGCGGCAACGGCGGCGGCACCCTTGTCTGCGCCGGCACACCGGAGTCCGTTGCCGCTTGCGCGGAAAGTCATACGGGGCAATATCTGGCGAAGGTGTTGGGGCGGGAGAAGAGTAAAGCCCCGTAGGCAGACCGGAGGTATGTTTTAAGTGTTGCAGCATATAAATCGTCTTGTGGATAAAATGCCACTTCTTTAGCAAACGTTGCGACGGCGGTTGTCTGCTTCCTAGCATTCCCTATCGACGAGGTGCACCACAATGAAAGACCGGAAAAACAAAATAAAGATTTTTGAAGATAAATGCATCCGCTACGTGTG
>WQYV01000098.1 GCA_009781085.1 Betaproteobacteria bacterium | reverse complement strand
TAGTGCTTACCGGAGACTCATTCAGGAGCCTTCCATCCCCGCCAAAACAAGGATCGGCAAATTCAAAGCAACAACATATATTCGCGCTCTGCCCGCGTTTCCTCTGCGCACGCCAGTGCCTCCCGCGCTTCGTTGTAGCGGACATGCACTGGTAGGACGAGGTGGCGGCGGCGGTCTCGCGATTTAAGTTCCATGAAACAGACCGATGTCGCATCTGCGTCGTGGGCAACCTCCTGTTGGATAACGCCCCTGCGCGTCACCCATAACCGCACTGAGTCAAGACTCAACGCCTGTTCGGGGTGCATCAGGAAATCAGCTAATTCGGCGATGATTACCTCGGGTTGCAGAGATTTGAATTGCCGTTGCAAGCGATCATCCAGCGCAGCAATGCGCCGTTCCGGGAAGGCCGCACCCTTCAGTTTGGCACGCTGATAAGCGCGTTCCATTTCGCATTCGGTCTGGAGCGCACTATAAGCCTCCCGCGCGCGTGCGAGATGCCCGGCGAAAGCGAGCAACAGGCTGTCGAAAGCCGCCTTAAGGAAAGTGTCACGTGCCGAGGCGCTATCCTCGGCGGGCAGGACGACTGCCTGATTGGAGAACTGGAGCAGCGTTTGCGGGACATCGGTCACGACGGTCTCGCCCTGCAAGGCCACGCCAAACACTTTTTTGTCCACCCGCCGCGCCGCCAGCAGGGCAATGAAACTGTCTTCCTGCCGGGATCGGGGTTCGGCGAGATAGGCTCGCACTTGCCCGCTAGCGGCCAGCATAACACCAATATCGTCGACGGAAGCGAAAAGGGCGTGCACCAGCGGGTCGTTGGCAAAACTCTGCCGGTTGACCATAACCGGCGGCGGCAGGGCATCCACCATCTGCCCACAGAATTCACGCGCGTGCCTAACCGGTGCAGCCAGCCGGACAGTAAAACCTGGTGTCACGGCAAGCGTTTTGTCTACCAGTTCCGTGACGCGCCGTAACCCCGCCTGGTCATCTGAGCCAAGTTTTGGGGCAGGCATGAAGCAGGAGAAAAATCGGGAAAGCAAGGCCATAGGGTAAATATACCAAGAGTGGCGAACGTAGGCCAAAGGCTGCTAAAAACCCTCACCCCCCCAACCGATATTTCTTGGCATTCTTTTCGCCATGCGGACTTGAAAATTCCCTGCCCCGTCCCTATTATTAGCACTCGTTGCACATGAGTGCTAACGCCCGACACAGATCGGGAACTGAACCACTTTCCGGCGGGTGCGATGCCCGCCTCGTTGATTCTGAAGAGAGGAGCCAAAACAATGAAAATCCGTCCCTTGCACGATCGTGTGATCGTCAAACGTCTGGAAGCCGAACGCAAGACCGCCGGCGGTATCGTCATTCCGGACACTGCAGGTGAAAAACCCGACCAAGGCGAAATACTGGCCGTGGGTAACGGCAAAATCCTTGAAGACGGCAAAGTCCGTCCGATGGCCGTCAAGGCTGGGGACCGCGTCTTGTTTGGCAAGTACGCCGGGCAAACCGTTAAAGTCGATGGCGAGGAACTGCTCGTCATGCGCGAAGAAGACATCATGGGTGTGGTCGAAGCCTAAGCGGCTCGCCCCACAACCCTTTTCAGTTTCCAGCTTTCATCCAACCGAATTTTCCTGGAGTCCATTAAATGGCAGCTAAAGAAGTCAAGTTTGGCGATACCGCCCGCGAGCGCATGGTCGCTGGCGTCAACATCCTCGCCAACGCCGTCAAAATCACCCTCGGCCCAAAGGGCCGCAACGTCGTGCTGGAGCGTTCCTTCGGCGCACCCACCATCACCAAAGACGGCGTCTCCGTCGCCAAAGAAATCGAACTTAAAGACAAGTTCGAAAACATGGGCGCGCAGATGCTCAAAGAGGTCGCTTCCAAGACTTCCGACATCGCTGGTGACGGAACCACCACCGCCACCGTACTGGCTCAATCCATCGTGCGCGAAGGCATGAAATTTGTTGCCGCCGGTATGAACCCGATGGACCTCAAGCGCGGCATCGACAAGGCCGTCGCCGCCACTGTCGAAGAACTGAAGAAGATTTCCAAACCCTGCCAGTCCAACAAGGAAATTGCCCAGGTCGGCACTATCTCCGCCAACTCCGACGCCGATGTCGGCACCATCATCGCCCAGGCGATGGAAAAAGTGGGCAAGGAAGGTGTCATCACTGTTGAAGACGGCAAGAGCCTGAACAACGAACTCGATGTCGTCGAAGGGATGCAGTTCGACCGTGGCTACCTCTCACCCTACTTTATCAACAACCCGGACAAGCAGGTTGCCATCCTCGACAACCCCTACGTCCTGCTTTTCGACAAGAAAATTTCCAACATCCGCGACCTTCTGCCGGTGCTGGAGCAGGTTGCCAAGGCTGGCCGCCTGTTGCTGATCATTGCCGAAGACGTCGAAGGCGAGGCCCTTGCCACCCTTGTCGTGAACAACATCCGTGGCATCCTCAAGACCGCTGCCGTCAAAGCGCCGGGCTTTGGCGACCGCCGCAAGGCCATGCTTGAAGACATCGCCGTCCTTACCGGTGGCCAAGTCATTGCTGAAGAAGTTGGCCTCTCCCTCGAAAAGGCCACCTTGCAAGACCTCGGCCAAGCCAAGCGCATTGAGATTGGCAAGGAAAACACCATCCTCATCGACGGCGCTGGTGAAGCCTCCCGCATCGAAGCCCGTGTCAAGCAGATCCGCATCCAGATCGAAGAAGCCACCTCCGACTACGACCGTGAAAAACTACAAGAGCGCGTTGCCAAGCTCGCTGGCGGCGTAGCCGTCATCAAGGTTGGCGCTGCGACCGAAGTCGAGATGAAAGAGAAAAAGGCACGCGTCGAAGACGCCCTGCACGCCACCCGTGCTGCTGTGGAAGAAGGCATCGTCGCTGGCGGCGGTGTTGCGCTCCTGCGTGCTCGTGCCGCTATCGCCGGTATCAAGGGCGACAGCCACGACCAGGAGGCCGGTATCAAGATCGTCCTGCGCGCCCTGGAGCAGCCCCTGCGCGAAATCGTCGCCAACGCGGGTGACGAGCCCTCCGTCGTCGTCAACAAAGTGGTCGAAGGCAAAGGCAACTTCGGTTACAACGCAGCCACCGGCGAATACGGCGACATGGTTGAACAGGGCGTGCTCGACCCCACCAAGGTCGCCCGCACCGCGCTGCAAAATGCCGCTTCCATCGCTGGCCTGATGCTCACCACCGACTGCATGGTCGCCGAGCAGGTCGAAGACAAGCCCGCCATGCCCCCGATGGGTGGTATGGGTGGCATGGGCGGAATGGGTGGCATGGACATGTAAGCCGACCCAAACCTCTCATGGAGTGGAAATGCCCCCGCCTCAAGCGGGGTCATTTTTTGGGCGGTATCGCGATGGATACCTTTGCCATTGACTTCGTCGCACCCCCCGCTATAATTCGCCCTCCTCCGGCCAGTTAGCTCAGTTGGTAGAGCAGCGGACTGAAAATCCGCGTGTCCTTGGTTCGATTCCGAGACTGGCCACCAAAAACACTTTCGGATCAATTCCGATCCATTCAGAAAGCCCAGCAAACATAAGGTTTCTGGGCTTTTTTGTTTCCTACTTAGTCCATATCTGTACCGTTCCATCCGGGGGCATTTGGGGGCATAATCGGGGGCATGCCCCCAAGCCGTGGGGGCATTTTGAGGATGCCGCCATGAACAGCCTTAAAGACACCACTATCAAGAAAACCAAGCCAGAAGCCAAACCAGTGAGGATGTTTGATGGCGGAGGGCTTTACTTGGAGATTTCCCCGGCTGGGGGAAAGCTTTGGCGGATGAAATACCGCTTCGGCGGGAAGGAAAAACGGCTTTCGTTTGGTGCGTACCCTACCCTATCCCTTTCGGAAGCCCGCGAACGGCGCGAAGAGGCAAAAAAAATACTGAGAGACGGGAAAGACCCCGGCGAAGTGAAGAAAGCCAGCAAGGCCGCTTTAAAGGCCGCGAATGAAAACAGCTTCGAGACTGTTGCACGCGAATGGTTTAGCCGGTGGAAAACGGACAAGGCAGAAAGCCATACGAGCAAGGTCATTGCAAGACTGCAAAATGACGTTTTCCCGTGGATGGGGGACAGGCCGGTATCAGACATAACCGCGCCTATGGTGCTGGAAGTGCTTAGGCGCATAGAAGCGCGTGGCGTGATCGAAACAGCGCACAGAGCCAAAGAGAACATTTCTATGGTCATGCGCTATGCCATTGCCACGGGGCTGGCAGAGCGTGACCCATGCCCGGATTTAAGGGGGGCGCTTCCTCCGGTGCGTAAAAAACACATGGCAGCCTTTACCGACCCCGTGAAGGTTGGCGAGTTGCTGCGGGCAATCGATGCATATAAAGGTTCGCACGTCACAAGGGCTGCGCTTGCGTTAGTGCCCTACGTGTTTGCAAGGCCATGTGAGTTAAGGTGGGCAAAGTGGGCGGACATCGACCTGGAGAAAGGAGAATGGCGTTACACAACCAGCAAGACCAAGACTGACCATAATGTTCCATTGGCCAGACAGGCAGTAGAGATACTGCGCAACCTGCACCCTCTCACCGGGCGCGGTGAGTTCGTTTTCCCCGGCCAAAAACCCGGCAGACCTATCAGTGACGGCACGATCAACAATGCGTTGCACATCATGGGATACGACACGCAAAGAGAGCATACCGGCCACGGTTTCAGAGCGACCGCACGCACCCTGTTAGCGGAAGAGCTTGACGTTGAGCCACGCATAATTGAACAACAGTTAGCGCACAAAGTCCCTGACACCCTTGGGACAGCTTACAACCGGGCTACATATCAGAAGCAACGCAGGAAGATGATGCAAGCGTGGGTGGATTATTTGGACAAACTGAAAGCCGGGGCGGAAATAATCCCGCTACGTGCATGACATAATGTTATTGCCGCGCCTACCCCTTGGCTGATCACCGAGGGAAAAAACCGGGTAAGCCCCTTACCCGGCTGGCGTGGCATCCAAACAAGGGGGAACGATAAAGGGGCGCGTGATGAGTAGCAAAGAATATCTCGAACTGATTAAAAAAATAGCTGATAGCGATACTTTCAAACTGGCTAATAAAATTGCAAATAGCGAAGCTGCCAAAATAACTGCAATGGCCGCAAAGAATATACCCAGATTGATAGAGGATCACGAAAAGGCCGAAGAAATCGTAAGGGACATGGAAGGTATGCCGCTTTCTGAATTCTTAAAGAAACCATCCGTCAACATGCGCGTACTTCTGTCAGTGGTGGCAAAGCGAAGAAATAAGGCTGAAACCGAACTTGAGAAACAGCATAAGAAAGAGTTAAATAAATCTTTTTCAGATCATCAAAGAGAACTCGTAAACAAAAAATATGACCAAGTAGGAGGTTATCATGAGAAAAAAAACAAAGTGATAGAGATGTGGAAAAGTGGAAAGTATGTGTCAAAAAACCAATGCGCGAAGTTTGCAGCAAAAGCCCTTGCAATATCAGAATGTACCGCAAGAAATTACCTTCATAACCAGTAACAGGTATACCCGCTACCGTAGAGGGTATACCCTGTACCGTAGAGGGTATACCCAACAAATCAGGCATGAATTAAAAATCGGTTCCACGCACTCCGGCGAATCAGTCTGGGCGATTTCAAAAGGAACCGAACATGAACAAACAAGCAAACCAAACCCCTGCATTCCTTCGCCGCCGTGAAGTTCTACGGCGTACCGGCATTGGGAATACAACCCTTTACAAGCGAATCAACGCAGGCGCGTTCCCTAGACCTGTAAGTATTGGCGGCAATCTTGTTGCGTGGGTTGAGTCCGAGGTTACGGATTGGATGCAGGCGCGGATAGACGAAAGCCGTAAAGCAGCGTAACCCGGAGTACGCAACAATGAGAGACCAACAAAAAGCCCGCAACCAAGGCGGCGCGGGCGGTAACGAGCATAAGCAAAATTCTAAAACAATTCACCAGATTTGGGAAGAAGGCAGCCCGTCAACAGAAGATCACCCCCTGTTGAAGCATTACGGAATCCAGCCACACGGCACGCGGGTTTCAAAAGAGGGGTTTTTAATCGTTCCGGCACGCGATTCTGAAAAGCGATTGCAGGCACTTCAGCTTCTCGACAGAGACGCGGATTCTGGTAGGTGCTTTGCTGGATTCCTTTTAAACGGCGTTCCTGAAAATGGCTTTTATTTCGCGATTGGCAAACCCGAGAAAGTTCTGTCTATCGACACTCATTTCGTGTCTGCTGCTCAATTTCACAAAATTACTGGCGAGGGTGTGGCGGTTGCCTTTTTCGACTGGAACCATCATGCAGTAGCAAATGCCCTGCACAGAAAACTTCCAAACATGCCAATCATGACCCTATGGCATGGGTTTAAGGAGGTGACAAATGAATAACGAACAGTCAAACGGGCATCGCTGTACGTCAATAATATTCAAGCGCGCCAACACCATCACCCCTGAGCCAATAGGCTGGATATGGCATGGCTGGATTGCTAAAGGCAAGGTGCACATCCTTGCCGGTCCGCCTGGGACTGGAAAAACCACCATAGCGATGGCACTAGCCGCAACCATTTCGACGGGCGGGCGATGGCCAGACGGGACACAAGCAACAAAAGGCAATGTTTTGATCTGGAGCGGCGAAGATGACCCAAAAGATACCCTTGTGCCTCGTTTAATGGCTGCGGGTGCGGACATGTCGCGTATAACCTTTGTGGATGGTGTGCGTGATGGTAACGAGCGCAGGGCATTCGACCCATCAAAAGACGTTAGCACGTTAAAAGATGCAATCAACAAAGTAGCTGATGGTGTGCAACTGTTGATTGTCGACCCAATCGTTACGGCTGTTTCAGGCGATAGCCACAAAAACGCAGAAGTTAGGCGCGGGCTTCAGCCGCTTGCCGATCTGGCAGCCCAGACCGGATGCGCCTTGCTTGGTATTTCGCACCTATCCAAAGGCACGCAAGGCCGGGAGCCTACCGAGCGCATTGTGGGTAGCCTTGCATTCGGCGCTGTTGCCCGTGTTGTGATGATGGCTGCCAAGCAATCAGCAGAAGAGGCGCAAGGCGGCGGGGATAGGGTGCTATGCCGCTCAAAATCCAATATCGGGGCGGATCATGGCGGGTTCGCGTACAGCCTGAAACAATCCGAGCTTGAGCGTTACCCCGGCATCTTCGCGTCACATGTCCAATGGGGTGACGCCATAGAAGGCAGTGCACGGGAAATTCTCGCTACTGCCGAGGAACTTCATGACAAGGGAGGCGGTGGAGCCTTGTGCAAAGCGGCGCGTTTCCTTGCCGATTACCTAAAGGATGGGACACAGCAACAAAGCAAGATTAAAGAGGCTGCCGAGGGGGCGGGGCATTCGTGGCGAACGATCCAACGAGCAAAAAAGAATCTTGGCGTGGCATCCGAAAAAATGTCATTCGGGAAAGGATGGCTCTGGAGATTACCTGACTAAGAATCACGAAGAACGCCAAAAAACCCGAACATTGCCAACAAAATTTGCTGGCATTCTTGGGAAAAATTGGCGCTCTTCGCTGTGAAATGAGCGGAACGACTGGGGGCAATACATGCGGAACCATTCGCGCCAACGCATAACGTGGAATGATACTGACATAGCGGAACTCTTCGCATGGCTTGATGCCGAATTTCCCAAGGTCATGGAATGGCTGGATAAGGCGGTAATTGCCGATTTTAGCGGGCGATGTCGGCTTGATGCCGATACACGGGTGTATGCCCTTAGTGGTGGAATGGCGTTAGTGTGTGCAGAAATTTTCCTGCAAAAATTCCTCGCCAATGGGGCATGCCCTCAAAACCTTGTTAGGGAACGAGCCGAAGCCGACGGGTATTCATGGGCAACGGTTAGGCGGGCAAAAAAAAGCCTTGGCGTTAAGTCGCGGAAACTGGGTTTTTCGGGCGCTTGGGTGTGGTGCCTGCCATAAATTTTGAACACCTTGCGGGAAGGGGACTGACAAAACCGCCAAAAGTCCCCAAGTATGGGATGGGGGGACGGAGGTACTTCCACGCGAACGCAGGTAAGGAGGCTCGTGACCCCCGCCCTTCCTATATCGTAGCTACAATTACTAAGGGTGAAATTCGTCGGTGGGGTAGCGTGCAAAATTTGGGGGCATTTTTGGGGGCATGCCTGAAAACCAGAAACCAAAAACCGCACAACCATGCGGCTTTGCGGGAAAAGTTCGATAGAGAGACTACATCGGGATAGGGGCGGCTAGGAAACCTAGCCGCCCCTATCCCGATTGTGTAATTCCTGTGTAATTGCGCCAAAATTTTCTTTTCAGAACAAGAAGTTGAGGCGTTTTTGCAGCTTATCCATTGCCTCCTCAATGTGTGCCCCATTCTGATGGGCATAGCGTTCGACCATTGCAAGCGTTTTGTGCCCACTTATCCGCCTTGGCACATTCCACCAAGCGGGTGGTCTGTTCTGCCGTCAGGTAGGTAACGCGCCCGTACCCCTCCTGGAAGCGATTGAGCTTGGCTGGACGGCGGTCTATCCCTCCCCATTCAATTGCTTTATTGAACAGGTGTGACAGCACGGCCAATTCTCGATTGATTGTGCCCTGTTTGGCGGTTGTGACTTTCTCCGGTGGCCTTGGAGAACTCGGCGGTCAAGGAAGTCCTAAGCCGAAAATCCTGACGCCGCCGGCCAGGCGCGAGGTGGCCGAGGAGTTGGTGCAAGCCAGGCTGTCGATCACGTGCGCCTGTCGCATTGCTGGCCTGTCGC
>WQYV01000097.1 GCA_009781085.1 Betaproteobacteria bacterium | reverse complement strand
GCCCGGCGGCTAAAGACCCTTAACGGTCTGACGCCCTATGAATACCTCTGCAAAACATGGACAACTCAACCAGAACGATTCATCATGAATCCGATCCATCAAATGCCGGGACTAAACATCTAAGACATCAGGCAGTAGAATTTTGGGGCCCCCTAGTCCTTGGAGCCTCCTTTGAAGAAGAGCAGATTTACAGAAAGCCAGATCGTCGCCGTCCTGAAAGAAGGCGAGTCGGGCATAGCGGTGGCCGCGATCTGCCGCAAACATGGCGTGGGCGCGGCGACGTACTACCAGTGGAAAAGAAAGTATGCAGGTGTCATGGTTGCAACGGCTGCGGGAATTGGAGGCCGAGAACGCCAAGCTCAAGCGTCTGTACGCAGACCTGGCCTTGGAGAATTCGGCGGTCAAGGAAGCTCTAAGCCGAAAATCCTGACGTCGCCGGCCAGGCGCGGCAAAAAGCGTTTGCCAAGCCGGCCCCGCCAACCGTTGGGGTGCCGCCGAGCCGAACCGCTGCTGGGCCTTGGGCTTCATGCACGACGCGCTGTATTGTGGCCGCCGGTTCCGTACGCTGAACGTGATCGACGAGGCGAACCGGGAATGCTTCGCTATGCTCGCAATGACGGCATAGGCTGAACTCAGTTCAGCGCAATTCCTGCTGAAGCAGGCCAAGTATCTTGCGTGCCGTCGGCGACTGGTCGGTCCCGCCTTCGGGTGTCAGCACGGTGACGGTCGACTGGTTGCCCTTCCCTTCAACAAACAAGCGGTATTCGCCGCCGTCGCGCTTCTTATCACTGCCGAAGAGCCTGGAAAAGAAACCTTTTGTCTTGTTGTCGGCATCAGGGTCGACATAGCGCACGTAATAAAGCCCTTTGGCACGATCCCGATCCTCAACCGTGAAGTTTATGCGGTCTAGCGCCAAACCAACCCGCCGCCAAGCACGGTCGAACGCTTCTTCCACCCGTAGAATGGCTTCACTGTCAGTAACCTGCACTTGGGCACGGTCGGCCTGCTTCACCTCGGTCAGTACGTTTTTCGCACGCGCCTCGTCCGCCCCCAGGCGCACCATCAACCGGCGCAACATTTCGGCTTCCAATTCAGGGTCTACCGGGCGTGGCTGCCAGATCGTAGTATCCTTAGCCTCGTTGGGATAAATCTCCATCATGCCGCGATGGCTGATGTAAATCTCCACCGTACCATCCTCGCCACGTTCGAGGCGGGTACGGAATTTGTCGCGCTCGGGTGTGGAATACATTCCATCGAACACCTTGCCGATCAACCAGCGCAAACCGGTTTCATTGACATTGGCGCGGTTTTCACGCCAATCGGTTTCCAACACGCCGATTTCCGGCGTGTCAATGACGAGCGTAAACCCAAGGTCGAGCCAGAAATCCCGTACCTGCGGCCAGATTTTTTCCGCCGTATTGTGAACGACCAACCAGCGTTGGCTGCCTGCACGCTCAATCCGCATGTTATCGGAGTTGATCAGAACGCCAGTGGAACCCGGTGCCGGCTGTGCAGCGCGACCCGCGCTGTAATCCGAATAAGTCGCCGTCCCACGCGCATCGCCGGTATCCGGCACGGCATAACGGTCATCGCGCCTGGGTGCGGTCAAATCAGGAGGTACTTCCAACGTTGTCGAGGGTTTAGCGGTCTTGTAGTCGACGCTCTTGGATTCCAGCAGGTTGGAGTCGGAGGAACAGGCTGCCAGCACAAGCGTTGCCGCGAGGGCGAAAACGGGGGGTATCGAAAAACGATTCATGGGTTTCCAGTCAATAAATCAATCCGCATGGACGGTGCTTCAGACAAAAAAAGAGGTTCGGGGTTCAATTCTGTTCAGGAAATAGCACTAGCCTGGCGCATGGCCGCAAGCACGCGTTCATGGTATGGCGCCGATAGCGGCATGAGTGGCAAACGGATACCTTCCTCGATGCGTCCCAATTGTGCAACAGCCCATTTCACGGGAATAGGGTTGGCTTCACAGAACAAATGCTTGTGCAGGCCAAGCAGGCGAGCGTTGATTTCGCGGGCACGGTGCACGTCCCCTGCCAGCGCGGCAGCACACATCTCGTGCATGGCGCGCGGCGCGACATTGGCCGTCACTGAAATCACGCCATGCCCACCCAGCAGCATGAAGGCCGCAGTATTGATGTCGTCGCCGCTGTAGAGCGCGAAACCTTGTGGCGCACGCTCAACCAAGTCACAGAGGCGGTCAATTTTTCCGGTCGCGTCCTTGAGACCAACGATATTGGGTATCTCAGCCAACCGCAGGGCAGTATCGTTTTCGAGGTCAGCCACCGTGCGCCCCGGCACGTTGTACAGGATGAGCGGCAATGGCACCGCTTCAGCAATGGCGCGAAAGTGCCTGTAAAGCCCTTCCTGGGTCGGTTTGTTGTAATAGGGAACCACCGACAGGTGCGCCACCGCACCCGCATTGCGTGCATGGTGCGCCAGTTCGATCCCTTCCGCCGTACTGTTGCACCCTGTTCCCGCGATCACTGGGATGCGCACAGCGGCATGTTCCACCGAGACCCGGATCAATTCGATGTGTTCCTCGACATTGATGGTGGGAGACTCGCCAGTCGTGCCGACGATGACGATACCGTCCGAACCCTCGGCAACATGCCAGTCGATCAACGCACGCAAGCGAGGAAAATCCAAGCTACCGTCAGCATGCATCGGCGTAACGACGGCGACGATTGAACCGGTAATCATAGCAACGGCTCCAGATGCAAAGATTGTTGATTTTATCCGAACTGTGCAAAAAATCCGCACTGGCAGCATGAGAAGTCTGTTTCCGGCGGAAACTAAGTGTTATCCGATAAGTATTTACACTAACTTGCCGTCGGAATATTTAACAGATGCTAAATGAAAAATATATTTTATTATAAAAATCAATGAATTAATTTAAGGCACGATTTTTGCTTTATAGAAGTGATTGCTTTATCAGTTTCCTGCGCCTCACAAATCGGGGCGATTTCTAACCCTTGCTTCTTTCTAGGAGCAAGGGTTTTTTCGCCCCCTTTCCCCTTTGGCGTCGGCATCTATATTGCCAAACGAACCCTCGACGCCACCATTGGCGTCACCGACAGTGTCAAAACTTCCGCCAACGAAGACAGCGCCCATGATGCGCTGATGGCTGGATTGGCGGGGAAAACGTACTATCTTCGGCGGACGCGCCCAGATACGCCGTGGTTGGCAGCCAAGTCGGACGCCAAAGGCGGCAGAGGTCAACCCGCGTATCCGAAAAATTCCCGGTAACCGCGCATTTCTTCCAGGCGCGTGACCAGGAGTTTGAAATCGTCGTCGTTATCGACCGGGTTGAGCACTGCGGCATCGACGGCGAACAGCGGCGAAGCCTCATACCGAAAGAAAAAATCGGCGTAATGCTTGGCTACCTTTTCAAGGTAAGACTCAGTAATCCGGCGCTCGGCATCGATGCCACGTTTGTAGACGCGTTCGGCCAACGCCGTGACTGGCGCTTGCAGGTAGATGACCAGGTCGGGCACGAACAACGAAGGTGGTTTCATAGCCGCATAAATCTTCTCGTAAAGAGCCAGTTCGTCCGGGGCAAGATTGAGCCGGGCAAACAAAGGGTCACGCTCAAGCATGAAGTCCGCAACGATGCACTGATTTTCGCCCATGCCCTCACGACCCAGAGCCGCAAGCTGCTCAAAACGCTGGAAAAGGAAAGAAAGCTGTGCTGGTAGCGCCCAGCGTTCCGGGTGCTGGTAGAAGCGGGCGAGGAAGGGGTTGTCCTGTGGCCGTTCAAAAACCGGTTTGGCCGACGGAAGGTAGGTGGCCAGACGTTGTGCCAGTGAGGTCTTTCCCGCACCAATCGGGCCTTCGACGGCGATATAGCGAACTTTTTCGAGCATCGTGGATGTCTGCCGCGTCATGCGCGGGCAAATGGAAGAGATGCCGATGCTAACAAAAAAGCCGCTCTGACAAAAAACCCGCGAAGATGTGTTCATCCTGGGCCGCACCAATAAACGGGCCCTGTTGCAGGTCACAACCCAAGGCAAGCAGGAAATCCTGTTGCGCCCTGCTTTGCACGCCGCGTGCCATGACCAGGATGCCAAGCGGCGCGGACATCTGGATGATGGTTTCGATCAACGCCGTACCATCGTCGTCACGCCCAACCCGCGCAACAAGCGCAGCGTCGAGTTTGAGCACGCTGAAGCGGTAATGGCTCAGTTGCGCGGCTGGAGCCGAGCCGTAACCAAAATTGTCGAGAGCTAGCCGGACGCGTATTTCGGCCAGCGCGTGCAGCGTTGGTGCAATTTCAGTTTCGGGCATTAGAAGCGCACGCGCATCAATGGAAAGTTCCAGGCTGCGCGGGTCGAGCCGACTCACGGCCAGCGCCGTGCGGACCAGTTTAGGCAAACCGCCGCCAAGAAGTTGCCCTGCGGAGATGTTGACACTAACGACCGGGGCGTGTCCCCGGACATGTGGCCAGGTGGTTGCAGCGCGGCAGACGATGGAAAGCGCCCAAGTGTCGAGTTCCATTTCAGAGCCAGCGCTAGTTCCCTTTTTCCGTGCCTTGGTGGCCTGTGCCGTGGCAACAGCGGCAGTCGCGGCATAGATATGATCGAATGTCCGCGAATCCTGTCCGGGCGGTTGCCAACACAGCAACGCTTCGCCCGCATGGAGCATGCCACTGCGGGCATCTAACTGGGGTTGGAAGCGAAGTGCCAATGGCCAGTCGACGGACGTGGCCTCAGCAGCCTCATGGCCAAGAACAATGGCGTGGATGCCGGGGCGCAGCCTGGGTGCAGCAATATAGGGAAAATCATGCGCATGGCCACTGGGCAGTGCGAGCCTCAAGATGCCCCGCGCTTCGCCCCGGATCAATACCCTTTCGCGCGCCTCGAGAAATGCGTGCCCGTCGGCGAACAGGTCAGCCAGCGGCTGTCCGGCAAGCTGGCGGTAACTGCGCCCAAGCAGGCGGCAGGCAGCACTGTTGGCATCGATGATGTATTCGTCGCCGGTGATGAGCAACCCTTCGTCGATAAGTTCGAGCAGCGCGAGGTAAACCCCAACTTCCGCGCCTTCCGAAAAGTCCGGAATGAATAACCCTCCGCCGTGGTTGTCCCTCAATGGAGGAACGGGTTTCATGGGTGGCTGCATGCCGGGGTATCTCTTATATCGACGCACGAAAAACGCAACTGAGGGACTTTTTGGTTACATGTCGAATACCGCGTGCGCCAGCATACCCGTCGCCGCAGGGATGAATCGACCGAATAACAGGCCAAGTAGGCGGTTATTTGCGTTTTGTTCTTACGTTCATTTCTTGCCCAGCCCACCGAGCAACGCCGCCAACGTCCGTTGCGGTTTGATGGGTGGAGCCGGGGCGGTACATACAGCCTGATTTTGCGGGGCAAGCCTGGCCGAAGGTTCATAGGGTTTGGAGAAATCGAACCCATCGGCGGCGACCATCGGGGAAGGAACGGCCCGCGGGGAGCGTTCGCGCTTTGCGCCTTTGCTGCCACGGCCTTCGCGCCCAGCGTGGGTATCCGTATCGCTGCGATGCGCGTGGCTACGCGCACTGGCGCCCGCTTCAGGGGGTTCGATTTCCGAATCGAAACCTGGTACGGCCTCGCGCGGGATTTCAAATTTGATGAGCTTCTGGATTTCCGCGAGCCAATGTTTCTCCTCGGGGCTGACCAATGAGACCGCGCGGCCGCTGTGGCCAGCGCGTCCCGTGCGCCCGATGCGGTGGACGTAATCTTCGGCGGTATGCGGTAATTCGAAATTGATGACGCAGGGCAATTCGTCAATGTCCAAGCCCCGGGCGGCGACATCTGTGGCAACCAATACACGTACGCGCCCTTCTTTGAACGCATCCAAGGTTTCAGTACGTTGTTGCTGGCTTTTGTCCCCATGGATGGCATCTGCCGAAATGCCATTGCGCGCCAGGAAATGGGAGAGCCGCCCACAGCCGATCTTGGTGTCGACGAACACCAGCACCTGCATGTCCGGCCGGTGACGTAGCAAGTGGGCAAGCAGGTTGCGTTTCATGCCTGCGCTCACCGGATGTACGACGTGGGTGATGGTCTCCGAGATCGCGTTGCGGCGGGCTACTTCGATCAGTTTCGGGTTTTTCAGCATCCGGTCGGCGAGTTTGCGGATTTCTTCCGAAAACGTGGCGGAAAAAAGTAGGCTTTGCCGGTTTGCCGGCAACATATCCAGAATGCGGCGGATGTCCGGGATGAAGCCCATATCGAGCATGCGGTCGGCTTCATCCAGCACCAGCACTTCGACCTGCGTGAAATGGATCGTCTTCTGTTGCACATGGTCGAGCAGCCGTCCTGGCGTAGCAATCACGATTTCGATGCCGCGCCGCAGTTCCTGGATTTGCGCGTTCATGTCGACACCGCCGTAAATGCAGGTAGCACGCAGGCTCAAATGACGACCGTAACCCGTGACCGACTCAAATACCTGCATCGCAAGTTCACGGGTTGGAGCAAGAATTAACGCACGTACCGGATGCCGGGCAGGCGATGCGCTGGTATTGGCGTAGCGTGCAAGGCGCTGCAACAGCGGCAAGGTGAATCCCGCCGTTTTACCCGTGCCAGTCTGTGCGCCTCCCATAACATCTAGCCCGCCAAGGATGACGGGAATAGCTTGCTGCTGAATCGGGGTGGGTTCGGTGTAACCCGCGTTGGCTACAGCCTGAAGAAGTTCTGGAATAAGGCCGAGTTCGGCAAAGTTCATAGGTATCGTTATTCAGGGTGAACGCCCCTATCGGGCAGACGGTAATAGTTAGGCACTGGCAAAAAAAGAGATTATACACGTCCGCGTAGGCTCCAGCCCCCGGTGCGCTGAACCCGCGCTCAGCGCTACCACGGCAAGCACCGGTCAATGTGCGGCCACTTGCGGCTGCGGAGCATGCTCTGTGGTGGATTGGGGCGACCCGTCGGAAGGTTGTAGCGCAGGTGCTTGCCCATGTAATACCACCGATGGCACTTCTTTGAGGCTGTGCTCCATCATGTACCCATTCATCGACTTCCAGCCTGAAAAAACAGCGGCTTTCTGTGCCTCGGGATTGAGTGCGTAGCAGTCCTCGATGGATCGCCCTGTTTGCCGGCAAGCACCGCCAATAGCCTCCGCATTAGCGGCGTCCTTGACTGGATTGGGCATTTCGAGCATGTCGGCAAACCTGTCGCAAGCAGACAGGAACGGCAGCGCGGCAACGAGGGCATAACAAACGGTCTTGCGCATATCAGGATGGGCAGCAGGCAAAAATGGTTTCGTCCCCATTAACGGCAACGCAAGCCAGAAGTTGACCTCTGAGCCAGCAAATACCGTGATGTTATTGATCCACTTCCCCGCATACCCAAGCAAAAGGAACGGATTACAACAAAAACAGCATTCATTACGATTTTTTTGGACGTTCCACTCCTTACCATCTATACTGATCTTTCACTTTTTCTTGCAAACATTATTTAGGGAGCATTTATGAGTACATCTATCCAGAGTATCGGCTGTCGTAGCCTAGTCTGCATTATCGGGGCTGTCATGCTGGCTACATTGGCAGTGCCAGCAACAGCTACAGGGAAAAAAGCCAAGGCTCATGCTACGGCTACCAAAGCCTCTGCTCCAGCAGCCAAGGCCAAGGCCGCACAACCCGCTGGCCCAATACAAATCGAACTTTTCCAACAGCTGCCCCCGTCACGGGCCAAGGCACTGCAAGAGCTAGTCGAGCGATTCAACGCCCAAAGCACGGCTTCCCAGGTGACGCTCGTCGAAACCAACTGGCAGGCGGCCAAACCGCCACACATGATGATCCTCAGCGGAGCGGACGAAGAAGCGTTCCTCTCGGGCAAACTGCGTTACAAACCTGTGTCTGCGCTTATGAAAGAAGCAGGAATCGCAATGCAAACCGTCAAGCTCCCCGCAATGGTGACGCGCAAACCCATCAACGCGAACGGCCAATTGCTAGCCTTGCCGGTTGGCCTGAACACGCCGGTGCTCTATTTCAACCGTGCCGCGCTCAAGCGCGCCGGCCTCAGTACAGAAACCCCGCCCGTTACGACTTGGAGCGAACTGCAAGGCACGCTCAGCAAACTGGCTGCGAGCGGTTCCAGATGTACGCTCACGATTGTCGAACCCGCACGGGTGTTGATCGAGAACGTGTCGGCCTGGGATAACGTCCCCATCTTGGGCGGCAACAAACAACCCGCCTTCAATGGCCTCTTCCATGTCAAGTACGTTTCCCAAATGGCAAGCTGGAACCGTGCCGGGCTGCTGAAATTCTTCGAGAGCCGTGCTGCGACTGAAGAACGTTTTGCCAAAGGCGAGTGCTCGCTGCTCATCGGCCCGTCCGATAGTTGGGTCGATTTCCGCCAGCATAGCGGGCTCGATGTTGGTGTGACCCGCCTGCCCTACATAGAAGACGCCCCCGGTGCACCACAAAACACCCTGGCCAGCAGCAGTGCATCGCTCTGGGCAGCGGCTGGCAAAAAGCCTGCCGAATACAAGGCCGTGGCAAATTTCATCAATTTCTGGCTGCAACCCGAAAACCAGGTCATCTGGCAGCGTGACTCTGGCTACCTGCCCCTGAACAGGGCTGGTGTTTTCGCCTCGGAAAGCACGCTTCTTGGTAACAGCCTGGAAAACATCCGGGTAGCTATCGGGCAGTTGACCAACAAACCGGTCACATCCCACTCCGCAATCCAGCCCGTGATCGAGCGCGAAACCGCACGCCGCATCATGGACGAAGAACTTGCCGAAGTGTGGGCCGACCGCAAGAGCGCCAAGGCAGCCCTTGACAGCGCCGTTTTGCGCCTCTCCACAGGCAAGAAGTAAAAAAACTATCGGGTTGAGGCGCGGTTTCGTCCGCGCCCATCCAACCAAGCGGCCAGGGAGCGTTCCCCCTGGCCGTTTTGAGTCGTCTTTTCATAGTCCATTTAAAGACCGTAAAACCCAACGCTCAAGCCATTTTCCTTTTATCGGCTACAATCGCCAAGAACATGCAATCAGGGGTTCATGGGGCAAATGCCAAAAACCGAAGTGGCGATCATCAACAAATTGGGGCTGCAT
>WQYV01000096.1 GCA_009781085.1 Betaproteobacteria bacterium | reverse complement strand
TCGGCCACCGAAGACAATATTGCCTAGAAGAGATTGATATAATAACAAACGCTTTCATTAAAGAATATGGAGATTGAGCCCCGCTGGCTTTTCTCTCGGTGAAGAATGAAACGCTTGTTTGTTAGAACGGTTTTGGTTCAAGTGGATACAAAACTCCCCTCTCCCACTTGTGGGAGAAGGGAATGAATGTACAGGCTTAAATTGAAAACGCTCTAGAACCAAGCAGGAAATCCCGGACGGCCGCGATCTGATTCTCAGACATCAGCATCGGGGCATGACCGATGCCCGGGAATTCGACGAGTTTGGCCTTGGGGCCGCGTTTGCCCATTTCCAACCAGGTTTCACGCCTGAGCAGATCCGATTCCGCCCCCCGTATCGCCAGTACCGGGTAACGGATATGGTCAAATGAGTCCCACGTCTCGACATTGAGCAAAATGGGCATCATCTGAAATGGGTCACCCAAGCTGGGGTCGTAGATGAAGGTATAACCCTTTTCGACGGGGCGCATGCTGTAACGGGTGAGGTGTTGCCATTGTTCATCGGCGAGCGACCCGAAAGAGGCCCCTATCTGGCGCATGTACTTCTCGGCTGCATCCAAGGTTGGGAACACGGGGAACTTCCCAATGTATTGCCCGATGCGGCGCAACGATTCGGCGGTAATCAGTGGCCCGACATCGTTAAGCACCAACTGACGCACCGGGGTATGCGGCTGGCCAGCAAGCAGCATGCCAATCACGCCCCCCATCGAAGTTCCGACCCAATCGACGTGCTGTACCCCCAGTCGCGCAATCAGCGTGACCATATCCGAAACATAGAGCGGAAAGGTGTAATCGGATTTCACCCTCAACCAGTCGCTGTTGCCGCGCCCAACCACATCGGGACAAACCACCCGGTAATCGTTGGAAAGCGCTTGTGCGAGGATGTCGAAATCCCGCGCATTCCGTGTGAGCCCGTGGACGCAGAGCAGGACTTTTTGGTTGCCTGGGTCACCCCATTCGGTATAGGCCATTCGATGCAGCCCGTGCGGTCCCATGCACTGGACGCTATGCTCGCGCATGCCGAAATCCGTACACAGAGGCGTTGCGGGTTTAAACAAACGACGCAAAAAACCTGGGATAAACATAAAAAATTATTTCCTTATCATAACACGAACAACCGTTGCTCCAGATACGGGGCACGCGGCAAAACCTTCTTGAGTTCTTTCTGCCCCGAGCAATAGGAACCGAGTTCGTCGTAGAGGCGGTTAGTTGTTTCGACCAGCCAGCGATGCTGTTTGTCTATGGAATCAATGCCTAATACAAACTCATCGGACCACGGCATAAAGGGCATCGAAATCTCCTTGTGTCGTCTGCTGAAACCAGTGGCAGACCTGAAAGCCATCCGCGCTAAAGGTTGTATGATACCCTGCATATTGGGTTGGTGCGAGGCGAAGCCGACCGTGGCAGTGCTATAATTCGCGCCCCTGTCCATAAAAGAACGCCATGCGCATCACCCGCCGTCTTGAATTCGATGCTGGTCACCGCATCCCGGACCATGCCAGCCAGTGTCGGCATTTACACGGCCACCGCTACATGATCGAGATCAGCCTCGAAGGCAATGTTATCGACGTTTCTGGCTGTGCAGACAATGGCATGGTGATGGATTTCGGCGAAATCAAGCGCATTGCCTGGGAAAAAGTGGTCAGCCAATGGGATCACGCATTCCTTGTCTGGCGTGAGGACAGGCGCGTAATGGAGTTTCTCGCGTCCCTACCTGACCACAAAACGGTCATTTTTGACATAGTTCCGACGGCCGAAAACCTCGCTGCCGCAGCCTTTCGCATCCTTGATGCGGCTTACAGCGATACCTGTGGCAATACACTACGTCTTGAGCGGGTCAGGCTGTTTGAAACCCCAAACTGCTGGGCCGACGCCACACGCGGCGAGATCTGAACGGAGAGACCTGGTCAGTGGGGACGACTGCTGACACCTTTGGAAGGGTCGGGGGGAACAAACAGGACTGACGGCGACAGCCCAAGTGCACCAGCAAGCTTGCAGATATTCCGTAGGGCGATATTGCGCTGCCCACGCTCCACCCCGCCTACGTAGCTTCGAGCTAACCCACTCTCCGTGGCTAACCGCTCCTGAGACCAACCCTTGCTTTTTCTTATTTCACTCAGCCGTAACCCAAACACGCTACACGGATCACTTGACATAATGTTACTCCTCTAAGAGGCACACTGCACTCGCACAAACTTGCCGATTTGGCGAAGCAGACATGGCTCACGCTATTGTCACAATTGAAGCATTATATAACTTATGTTGTGGTTTACCGCAATATCAGAAAAATAAAAACGTGTTCAAAAAACAATTTATGCTGATATAATAAATTTGCTACGAAAAAGAATTACATACCGAATGCGGCATTGGGTTTTGAATCACCTAGCCTTTCGATTGGGAGTTCCCGATACGATTGAAAGCAGGTTTTCAGCCCTGTACCGCTTGTTCCCGCACCAGCACGGCGGCAAAGAAACCGTCCGTACCATGCGTGACCGGGGATAGGCGCAGGCGCTCGCCTGTGCCAGGTGCAATGCCCTGCCGCACGAGGATTTCTTCGGCTGAAAGCGCCACGAATTCGGGATGCGCGGCAAGGAAGGCATCGATCACGCCATCATTTTCCTCGCCAAGCAGGCTACAGGTCGCGTAGACTAAGCGCCCGCCGGGACGTACCAGCTTTGCAGCTGCTTCGAGAATCGCTTGTTGGCGCGAAACCATTTCATCGATTGCGGCAGGCGTTTGACGCCACTTGAGGTCGGGATTACGCCTCAGGGTTCCCAACCCGCTACATGGCGCGTCGACCAATACCCGGTCGGCCTTGCCCGCAAGGCGCTTGAGGCGGGCATCGCGTTCGTGCGCAATCAATATCGGATGCACATTGCTCAGACCCGCACGCGCTACGCGCGTTCGCAGGCGCACCAACCGCTTCTCGGCCACATCGAAAGCGTAAAGGCGACCGGCAGATCGCATCATGGCTCCCAGTTGCAGGGTTTTCCCGCCCGCTCCAGCACAAAAATCGACGACAAATTCCCCCGATTTCGGTTGCACGAGAAAACCCAGTATCTGGCTGCCCTCGTCCTGCACTTCGACACTACCGTCGAGGAAAAGCGGGTGCTTCTGCAATGCGGGTTTGCCTGCGAGACGGATCCCATGCGGCGACCAAGGGCACGGAGCAGCATCAAGCCCGCTATCTTTTAAGCGGGCAAGCGCGGCATCGCGCCCAAGCTTGAAAATGTTAGCTCGAAGATCAAGCGGCGCGAGCCGGTTGAGACTCTGCGCCAACTGCAACAGCCCTTCCTCGTCGTGCGTACCCAGCAAGCGTTCGCACAGCCAGTCAGGCAAATCGGCACGTTCGGCCAGGCTGCCCTCGGAAAGGTCAACCGCTTTGATGGCCTCGACCCAATGGCGCTCTTCATTCGACACCAACCCATCGAACTGCCGTATCGGCCATCCCTCGCCCCGCACGAGCCAGGCCAGCAACAATTGGCGCGGCGTCGCCCCGCCACCGGTCAAACGGTGCAACCAGCGCAAACGGCGAAGGATGCCGTACACGCTTTCAGCAATCAAGCCACGGTCTCGGCGGCCAAGGGCATGATGCTCCCGAAAAAATTTCGAAAGCACCGCGTCAGCCGGGTGCTTGAATTCGAGCACATTACACAATGCCTGGGTTACCTGTGCCAATGCCGCCGCCTGCTTGTCCAGATCCGCGCCCCGCTGGGGATACTCGGTTTTTTTCGGCTTCTTCATTTTCAATTGGGCGAAGGGGCGCGGATAGTAGCCGCTTCCAGGACGAGCGCCTCCGATTTGTCGCCGCCAAGGATGACGCGCACCGGAACCATGTGATGGCCATTTGCCAGCCAAAAATCAATCTTCAACTTCCCATCATCGGAACGGGCACTGAAATGGCGGGTCGCAAAACGGCCTGCCGACACCTTGAGATCAACATCCCCGAGGTCTACGACCTGGGCACGGCGGGCATTCTTATTGCCGACCACGAGCAGGCTGTCCGGCAATTTACCCACATGGCCGATCTGCCGCCAAATACTAAGGATGTCCTGATCCCCCGGTGCCAGTTCCAAGTTGTGCCGTTCCTCCGCGCCGCGGCGGATACTCACCCGTGCGCCGGTTTCCCCGTTCCAATCAAACAACGCCATCTCCGGCGTTTTGCCTTGCTGTGTGACATCGAAGCGCAACGGGCGCAGGCCATCTTTCCCGATATCCCCCTGGCTCAATTGCACATAGTCGAGTTTGTACAACATCGCCGCCATACCTGTCGTTTCCAGCGCAAGCCGCATCTGATACTTCTCGCCGTTGTGCTCCCATGAATAATATGCCTGACCGATAACCATCCCACCTTCGCCATAGGACACACGATAGTCAACCGCCCCTTTTTCTGGCCAGGCCGAAACCCCCTTCCTGTTGTCCGCCCGACTCACGTCCGGGAACATTCCGGACAAAACGACCATCAACGCAATACAAACAGCCGATACGGTACGAAGCATCATCGTTACCCCCATGAATTCATGGTTCATTCCGCATCAAGCGGAGGTAAATGCAAAGCAAACGCGGCGGGACAGGCATCGGCTACTTCGACCCGGCCATCTTCCGTGATACTGAGGCGCCCTTCGACGAACCAGCGCACGGCTTGCGGATAAATGCGATGCTCCTCGGCCAGCACGCGGCTGGCAAGACGATCCTCATCATCATCTGGCAACACCGGCACGGCCACCTGGATCACGATCGGCCCGCCGTCAAGCTCGGTTGTCACGAAATGCACGCTTGCCCCATGCAACTTCACTCCGGCCGCGATCGCACGCCGGTGCGTATGCAAACCCGGAAAAGCGGGCAACAGTGAAGGATGGATATTGAGCAAACGCCCTGCGTAATGCCGCACGAAATCTTCGCCAAGCACCCGCATGAATCCAGCCAGCACGACCAAATCCGGCGCATAAGCATCGATGGCATCCCGTAGCGCCGCATCGAATTGGTTTCGCTCGGAATAACCGGCATGCGCAACGACCACAGTCTCAATGCCCTGGCGTGCCGCAAACGCAAGGCCAGCGGCATCGGCACGGTTACTGATGACCGCCGCAATACGCGCACCAGGAATGCTCGCCCGGACGATGGCCTCCATGTTGCTGCCTCGGCCGGAAACAAGAATGACAATGGATTTCATCATGGCCAAAACAAAAAGTGCCGGGCAACAGCACGGCGCGACAAACAAAAATATACAAAACCCAAATGTTGGGGCGACATACCGGAATCGAACCGGTGACAACTGGAGCCACAATCCAGTGCTCTACCAACTGAGCTAATGCCGCCGCCGTAAGAGCTTCACCAATGCAAAGCCCGCACATCGTATGGCCTGCCCGGCAGGGATCGAACCTGCAACCCCCAGCTTAGAAGGCTGGTGCTCTATCCAATTGAGCTACGGACAGATGATCACTACGGGCAACCGGGGTAAGCTGGTCGGGGTGGAGGGATTCGAACCCCCGACATCTTGCTCCCAAAGCAAGCGCGCTACCGGACTGCGCTACACCCCGAGAAACGCGTATTTTGCCGTGACTTCCTTGAGCCGTCAAATGCTTGTGTTGAGAGCATCGTGAGCCCTCGGTTTACCCCTTGCGGTTTACCCGTTGGAATTTATGAAAATGTAATTTTCTCGTTACCCGCCTTTTGGTGGGAACCAAAAAGAGAAACTACCTCTACTCCACGGTTGACGCCCTACTTTTGGAATCATCTTATGAGCATCCTTACTGCCCCCAAAACGTTAGGTGGCCATTGCGCCAATGTTATATTAAATCGGCAATCAAATACAAAATATAATGCTATCAAAGATGAGGTGCGCTATACTGAAATGCATGGAAAAGATAGATGCCCGTAAGCTCCCCCGTGAAGCGCAAGAAGAAATGCGCCGTCAGGCAATGAAGATGCGCGAAGAGCTTCATCTTACTTGGAAGGAAATAGCACATGCGGTGGGAGTAAGTATAGGGACAGTTTTAAAGTGGTCAAACCGTTATACGATGCGGGGGCTTGGCGGGCTGAAATCGGGCAAACGTGGCCGTCGCCACTTGTCTGGGCGAACGCTGAGCCTGACGCAGGAATGGCAATTACGTTCAATCATCGTAGGCGAAAACCCGAAGCAGATGAGCTTGCCATTCTGTTTGTGGAACCGCCGTGCGGTGATGGAATTGATAAAAAAGCTTTTTGACATAAACATGCCCATCCGGACAGTGGGTGAATATTTGTTGCGTTGGGGCTATACCCCCCAAAGGCCGGTCAAGCGTACCCAAGGGCGTGGCGCGCACAAACTCGGACAGTGGCTGCGCGAGACGTATCCATGCATCGAGGCTCGCGCCAAAGCGGAGGGTGCGGCCATTTACTGGGGAGGCGAGACGGCAGTGGCCGAAGATAGTCACTGGGTGCGCGACTTCGCGCCAAGGGGGCAAAAACCCGTCCCGGAGACACCGGGTAAGCGTTACGGGCTGACGATGGTCTCAGCCATCAACAATCGCGGTTTGGTGCGTTTCAAGCTTATTGAAGGGGCAATGAATCGTGAATTGTTGATAGAGTTCATGCAAGCCCTCATTGAAGATAGCGGACAAAAAGTTTTTCTGCTTCTTGACAACCTGAAAGTGCACCAGTCCTTCAAAGTGAAGGACTGGTTAAATGAAAACAAAGAACGTATTGAGGTGTTCTATCTGCCGCCTTACAGCCTAGAGACCAATCCCGATAAATATCTGAGCCAGGTTTGAAAACTATGCTGCGTAGTTCTGCCCGGCCTGAAAACAAGAAGGTTTTTTCAGAAAGCGACTACTTTCATAGAGTTTCTGCTTAAAATCCCAGAGTGAGTCATTTCTTATTTCAACAACTATCATGTTCGCTATGCTGCCTCATTCGGATCAAGAGGTAACCTACTCTCTAAAAAGCGTACCAACCAAATAGTAAAGTCTGGTAACGGATGAGGGGCGTAAGGATGAAGAAGAGCAGGTTTTCGGAAGGGGAAACCATTGGTTTTTTGAAGCAAGCCGGACATGGCCTGCCGGTCAAAGAGTTATGCCGTTTGGGCAGCTTCATCAGCAGGGCGAATTTCTATAACTGGCGTCAAATACTACCGGCGAGGCAAGGCGGGGGCAAAGAATGATCTGGTGTCATCAAGTTGTCACAAACGCCACCTAGAGTGGCGGCGTTCCAACCACACGAGATAAAACCCATGAAACGGCTGATCGCGGCCGCCTGCCTTGCGGCGGCCTCCACCCTGACCATCGCTCCCCTGGCGCTAGCCGCCGACAATATCACCGGCGCCGGGGCAAGCTTCCCCGCGCCGCTCTATACCCGGTGGGCGGCGGATTACAACAAGGCGACCGGGCACAAGATCAACTATCAGTCGATCGGTTCCAGCGCGGGGCTAAAGCAGATCGCGGAAAAAACGGTGGATTTCGGCGCTTCCGACGCGCCGCTGACCGAGGCGGCCTTGCAGGAAAAAGGCATGCTTCAGTTCCCGACGGTCGTTGGTGGCATCGTACCCATCGTCAACATCCAGGGCGTCGCGCCGGGCCGCTTGAAACTGAACGGCCAGGTTCTTGGCGACATTTTCCTGGGCAAGATCACCGTTTGGAACGATGCCGCCATCGTCGCGCTCAATCCCGGTCTGCAACTGCCCGACACGCCCATCGCCGTCGTCCGGCGCGCGGATGGGTCGGGTACGAGCTTCGGCTTCACCAACTACCTGAGCAAAGTCAATGCCGAATGGAAGGAAAAAGTCGGAGAAGGCACGGCGGTCAATTGGCCAACCGGCCTTGGCGGCAAAGGTAACGAGGGTGTGGCGGCCTTTGTGGGCCGCCTCAACGGCGCCATCGGTTATGTCGAGTACGCCTATGCCAAGCGCAACAAGCTGGCGCATACGCAGCTGCAAAATGGCGCGGGCAAATACGTCCAGCCGTCGGATGCGAGTTTCAAGGCCGCCGCCGCGAGCGCGGAGTGGAACAAGACCTTCTATCAAATCCTGACCAACCAGCCGGGCGACGAATCCTGGCCGATCACCTCGGCGACCTTCATCATGATGCACAAGAAGCAGGACAAACCCGCGCAAGCCGCCGCCGTGCTCGACTTCTTCACATGGGCCTACCAGAACGGCGACCCGCAGGCGAACAACCTGGATTACGTGCCCATGCCGCAAGGCGTGAAGGACATCGTGATGCGGTCGTGGCAAGCGATAACGGACGCGTCGGGGAAGCCAGTCAAGTAACGGATGTAAATAACAACCAAAGCTACGAGTTGGGATGCTGCGAGGGCGGTATCCTTCTTTTTTTCCGCGCATCAATGTCCTTAGCTGAAATTGTCGTAAAAGAACGGCACCCCCGCCAAACTCATACCCTTTCCCCTGTCACAGTTCTGTCACAAACCTGCCATAAACTGCTGGGAACTCTCTGACCCTTGAGCGCATGCGGCTGAACCTGAAACTCTCCAACGCCTTGGCCGACCGCTTGTTTTCGCTCGCGGCACGCAGCGCGGCGCTTCTTACGCTGGCCCTGCTGCTGGGCATCATCGCTTCTCTCGTCATGGGTGCCTGGCCAGCAATCCGGGAATATGGGCCGGGGTTCCTGACCAATAACGCATGGGACCCGGTCAAGGAAGATTTCGGCGGGCTGGTGATGATCTACGGCACGCTGGCGACTTCCTTCATCGCGCTTCTGATCGCGGTCCCGGTGAGTTTCGGCATCGCGCTTTTCCTGACGGAACTCTCGCCGCCCTGGCTGAAACGCCCGCTCGGCACGGCTATCGAACTGCTGGCCGCCGTGCCTTCCATCGTGTATGGCATGTGGGGGCTGATGGTGTTCGGGCCGGTGCTGGGGCGTTACGTGCAAGAACCGTTGCAGTCCCTGCTGGGCGGCGTGCCTATCCTGGGGGCGCTGGTGTCCGGCCCTCCGGTGGGCATCGGGCTTCTGTCCGCAGGCATCATCCTTTCGATCATGGTCATCCCCTTCATCGCCTCGGTGATGCGCGACGTGTTCGAGGTGACGCCGCCACTGCTGAAGGAATCGGCCTACGGGCTGGGGGCGACGACGTGGGAAGTGGTCTGGCATGT
>WQYV01000095.1 GCA_009781085.1 Betaproteobacteria bacterium | reverse complement strand
TCCGTACTTCTTCGACAGGATCAACGTCATCGCTGCCGTCAGTGTTGTTTTGCCGTGGTCCACGTGACCGATCGTGCCTACGTTCACGTGCGGCTTTGTCCGTTCAAACTTTCCCTTGGCCATGCTAATTCCTCGTATTCAGTCGTTTGTTACTTGCGATTGTTGATAACAGCCTCGGCCACGCTCTTGGGAGCTTCGACGTAGTGTTTGAACTCCATCGAATAGGTCGCGCGCCCCTGAGTAAGGGAGCGTAACTGGGTCGCATAGCCAAACATTTCAGCCAGCGGCACCTCGGCTTTGATTTCCTTCATCCCGCCAGGCAAGTCGTCCATGCCCTGAATGATGCCACGGCGCCCGGAAAGATCACCCATGACGTTGCCCATGTAGTCTTCCGGCGTTTCGACCGAAACGGCCATCATCGGTTCGAGCAGCACCGGGTTGGCCTTACGCATCGCGTCCTTGAAGGCCATCGAGGCGGCCATTTTGAAGGCATTTTCGTTCGAGTCGACATCATGGTAGGAACCGTCGAACAGCGTGACCTTGACATCCACCACGGGAAAACCTGCAAGTACGCCATTGGGCAGGGTTTCCTGCAAGCCCTTGTCGACGGCAGGGATGTATTCGCGCGGAACCACACCACCCTTGATGGCATCAACGAATTCATAACCCTTGCCAGTTTCGTTCGGCTCCAGCTTGATCCAGACGTGGCCATATTGGCCGCGGCCACCGGATTGTTTGACAAATTTGCCTTCCTGCTCAACAGCCTTGCGGATGGCTTCGCGGTAGGCCACCTGCGGCGCGCCAACGTTGGCTTCGACGTTGAATTCGCGCTTCATGCGGTCAACGATGATTTCGAGGTGCAGTTCCCCCATACCGGAGATGATGGTCTGGCCGGATTCCTCGTCGGTGCGCACACGGAACGAGGGGTCTTCCGCCGCCAGGCGACCCAGGGCGATACCCATTTTTTCTTGGTCGTTCTTGGTCTTGGGTTCGACGGCAACGTGGATTACCGGCTCGGGGAAGATCATCCGTTCAAGGATCACCGGCGCGGAGGGGTTGCACAGGGTCTCGCCCGTCGTGACCTCCTTCAAGCCTACACAGGCAGCGATGTCACCCGCGAGCACTTCCTTGATTTCCTCGCGTTCGTTGGCATGCATCTGGAGGATGCGGCCAATGCGCTCTTTCTTGTTCTTGACCGGGTTAAACACGGTATCGCCGGAGTTGAGGCGACCGGAATAGACGCGAACGAAGGTCAATTGGCCTACGAAGGGGTCGGTCATCAATTTGAAGGCGAGCGCGGAGAATTTCTCGTCGTCGCTGGCTTCGCGGCTGACTTCCCTGTCGTGGTCGTCTACCCCCTGAACCGGCGGGATATCGACCGGCGAAGGCAGGAATTCGATCACTGCATCCAGCATGCGCTGCACGCCCTTGTTCTTAAAGGCGCTACCGCATAGTGCGGGCTGAATTTCGCAGGCAATCGTGCGGTGGCGTAGGCCAGTCTTGATTTTTTCTTCGGATAGCTCGCCGCTTTCGAGGTACTCATTCATGAGTTCCTCGGAAGCTTCGGCAGCCGCTTCGACCATCTGTTCACGCCAAGTCTTGGCTTCGTCGGCCAATTCGGCGGGAATGTCGCCGTGGCTGAACTTCATCCCCAGGGAGGCTTCGTCCCAGAAGATGGCTTTCATCTTGATGAGATCGACCACGCCGGTGAATTTGTCTTCCGCGCCGATGGGGATAACAATAGGCACGGGGTTCGCTTTGAGGCGGGTCTTCATCTGCTCGATGACTTTAAAGAAATCCGCGCCGGAACGATCCATCTTGTTCACGAAAGCCAAGCGCGGAACTTTGTACTTGGTCGCCTGACGCCAGACGGTTTCGGACTGGGGCTGCACGCCGCCCACAGCACAATACACCATGCACGCGCCGTCGAGCACGCGCATGGAACGCTCCACTTCTATGGTGAAATCAACGTGTCCCGGCGTATCGATAATATTGAAACGGTGCTCGGGGAAATTTAGATCCATCCCCTTCCAGAAACATGTGGTCGCGGCAGACGTGATGGTGATGCCGCGCTCCTGCTCCTGATCCATCCAGTCCATCGTAGCCGCACCGTCATGCACTTCGCCAATTTTGTGATTAACGCCAGTGTAGAAAAGGATGCGCTCCGTCGTCGTCGTCTTGCCGGCGTCGATGTGGGCGGAGATACCAATGTTGCGGTATCGCTCAATAGGTGTCTTGCGGGCCACGATGTCTATCCTTGCCTTCTATTGCCGCTCTTGCGAGCGTGCTTTAAAGCGTTAAAAACAATCGAGCCCTTCACAGGGCCCGATTCGCCGCTGACCGAGACGGTCAGAAGCGGTAGTGCGAGAATGCCTTGTTGGCTTCGGCCATCCTATGTACTTCATCACGTTTCTTCATCGCCGCGCCGCGGCCTTCCGCCGCTTCGAGCAACTCACCGGCCAACCGATGCGCCATCGATTTTTCTGAGCGTTTGCGTGCGGCTTCGCGCAGCCAACGCATGGACAGCGCCATACGGCGGGACGGGCGTACTTCAACCGGCACTTGGTAGTTAGCACCGCCCACGCGGCGGCTCTTGACTTCGACGACCGGCTTTACGTTGGCCACTGCAGCTGAAAATATCTCCAGCGGATCTTTGCCCGCCTTGGCGTTGATGTGCTCGAACGCACCGTAGACGATACGCTCTGCCACCGACTTTTTGCCGGAGTGCATGATGACGTTAATAAACTTGGAAACATCCTGCGACGCAAACTTGGGATCGGGCAGGATTTCACGTTTTGGAACTTCGCGGCGACGCGGCATGACAACCTCTCAATAAATATGCGTCGGCCTGATCAGGCCTTTTTCGGGCGCTTGGCGCCGTACTTGGAACGCGACTGCTTGCGATCCTTCACACCTTGCAGGTCAAGGGAGCCGCGCACGATGTGGTAACGCACGCCCGGCAAATCCTTCACCCGGCCACCACGAATCAGCACTACGGAGTGCTCCTGGAGGTTATGGCCTTCACCGCCAATGTAGGAGATGACTTCGAAACCGTTGGTCAGGCGCACCTTGGCAACCTTACGCAATGCGGAGTTCGGCTTTTTCGGCGTCGTGGTATAGACACGGGTACAGACACCGCGCTTCTGCGGGCACGCATCGAGCGCGGGTACTTTGCTCTTGGCCTCTTCCACTTGGCGCGGCTTGCGGACGAGTTGATTGATTGTTGGCATAGCTTTAAGAATTCCCAAAAAACCGAGGCAGCCCACCATGGGCCGCCTCGGCGGTAGGTTCCGGCTTGCGGCTGACTGCAATTGGTCAAACCAAAGAAGAGTGAGGATATAACGCCCAGACAGCGAAGTCAACGTATCGCGAATGAGGAAACTTTAACCTTGGCGCTCGCTGCGTTCGATACCCGACGCGGTAGCAAGTAACAGCACGTCTGCGCCGCGACGTGCAAAAAGGCCATTGGTGACAACACCGGCGATCTGGTTCAGTTCGGATTCAAGCGCACGTGGGTCGTCGATGGCAAGGCCAGCGATATCGAGGATATGATTGCCGTTGTCGGTGACGAAACCTTCGCGCCAACAGGGAATACTGCCAGTGAAGCGGGCGATTTCATGGCCGACCTGCACGCGCGCCATCGGGATGACCTCGACGGGCAAGGGGAAACGCCCGAGGGTGGCTACTTTTTTGCTGGCATCGCAAATGCAGATGAACCGACGCGCCGTGGCGGCAATGATTTTCTCACGCGTGAGCGCACCGCCCCCGCCCTTTATCATATTGAAGCTGGGGTCGATTTCGTCTGCGCCGTCGACGTAGAAAGGCAGGAACCCTGCCCCGATTTCATCCAGGCTCACGAGTGGGATACCGTGCGCAGCCAGCCGCCGCCCGCTTGCTTCTGAACTGGGCACCGCCCCCTGGAGAGGCAACCTACTGGCCGCTAGGGCATCGATAAAATGGTTGACGGTGGAGCCCGTGCCGACACCGATGACGGCTCCCGGCATGATCGCCCTGATTTCTTCTAGTGCCGCAAAGGCGGCAGCCTTCTTGAGTTCGTCCTGGTTCATGCGGCTAGCCGGTAATGTTCCAATAAGTTGCCCGCCCGGAAGGATGCAGGGAACCGGGATTTCTGCACTTCACGATTCCGCAAGGGGTTTCCAGGAAACAGCCATAAGAATGCCAGAAACCCTGCACCGAAGGGAACAACTATTGAAACTCAGCGATAACCGGTTTGTACTCCCTTTTTTTGATATGCTTTGCCACATGCGGCCAACAAAAAGGATGCTGCAAATGAAACCCGAAGAGAATACAAATATGAAAATCAAAAATTTGCGTTACCGCTCCCCTTCCGCCTCATTTATGGTCGCAATCCTCTTGGTCACCTGCGGCAGCCTTCTGAGCGTCCTGTTTGGAGTAATGTATTTCGCCATCTGGCTCGCGGAAAGCGTTTTCAACATCACTGCATCGCCGCTCTTCCTCCAGTTTTTAGTATTGTCCGCTCTGATACTGTGTCAGGGCATCTGGGGCTGCATCATCTATAGCAACCACCGCAAGCTGGCAAAAGCCATCATGTCCAAATCCGAAGCTGTCACAGTCCAACAGGTTTCCGAGGAGTTGATGTCTTCCCCCTCCGGTGTCCTGACCAACTTGAACAGGACCCTCAACAACCGCTACTGGAGCGGCTATGGCATAACGGATTCCAGCTTTGCCCTTGTGGACGGCGCAAAGAACCTCAGGACGGTCCTTGCGAACCCCAACTTCACCTTCCGCGAAACCACCCAGTATTCACGAGCCTGCCTTGGTTTCTTCGCGGTAGTTTGGCTCCTCTACGCGATCGACCCAGGTTTTGGCTCCTGGAAAGATTACGCCATGGCCGGGAGCCTTTCCATCCTGGCTCTCCTGATCAGCGCAGCGGTTCTCCCCAAAAAAATCGCGGTCAGCCAGCAGGCGGTCAAGGCTCAGGAATACCGGCAAGAAGCCGTAAAGACTGGGGTAGAGGAAGCCGATGACCTGCTCAGGGAAGGATTTTTCCACCTTGGCTACCTCACTGACCTGGACAAAACCATAGGCAACGAGAAACTTTCGGGAACCATCCGTGAACTGCTGAACATCACCAAGCAAATCTTCGATTACGTAAAGAAACAACCTGAGAAAGCGAAGCAAATCCGGCAGTTTATAAGATATTACCTTCCCACCACCGTTAAACTGCTCCGCAATTACGAGGAACTGAACAACCAACCTGTCAGGGGAGATAACATCAAAGAATCCATGCAGAAAATAGAAGGAATCATGGATGGAATATTACTTACCTTCCGTCAGCATTTGGACGATCTATATCGGGATAAAAGCATCGATATTTCTGCTGAGATTGCAGTAATGGAAAACATGCTCAACCAAAAAGATACTTTGTTTGCTAATAGATAAATAAATACCATTAATCGATGACTAATTATATTGTATATTGCTTTTGAACATAAAAATGAAATAACATGTTGGTTTTTTTACTTGCATTAAAGGAGGTCAACTAGTGAGTCCCAATGAAAATACCACCCCAAAGCTGGTTCTGGACGATTTTTCCGATATGGAAAAACTGGCCGCCCCTGTTTTGACCCTAACGGTGGAAAGCGCCGACGTTGCGGTAGTGGAAGAACTGAAGCCCCTTGACCTGGAAGGGAACCTGACGGAGGAAGAAAAAGCCACCGTCCGCAGCTTTGCCTCCCAAATCGACATCACCAACTCCACCCAGATGCTTCAGTACGGTGTTGCAGCCCAGAAAAAGATGTTGGGGTTTTCAGAGAGTGCCCTGGCCAATGTCCGTACCAAGGATATGGACGAGGTGGGCAGCATGATCGGGAGCCTTGTTTCCCAACTTCAGGGCTTCAATGTAGACAATGAGTCAAAGGGTTTTTTGGGGTTTTTCAAAAAAAACGTCAACAAAGTCCAGCAGTTCAAAATCAAGTACGATTCTGTGGAAAAAAATATCGACAAAATCGTGGATTCCCTTGAGAACCATAAAATGCTGCTCCTCAAGGACGTAGCCATGCTGGACAAGATGTACGAGATGAATCTGTCCTATTTCAAGGAACTGACCATGTATATCCTGGCCGGACGGGAAAAGCTATCGGGCGTCCTTGGCACCGAACTTCCCGCTTTGCAGGAAAAAGCCCGAAATACAGCCAAATCAGAGGATGCACAGGCGGTCAATGACCTGAGCGAAAGATGCAACCGTTTCGACAAAAAGCTCCATGACCTCGACCTGACCAGAAATATCTGCCTCCAGATGGGGCCGCAGATCCGGCTCGTCCAGGCCAACGACGTAGTCATGATTGAGAAAATCCAGTCCTCTATCGTGAATACAATCCCCTTGTGGAAAAACCAGATGGTATTGGCCTTAGGTTTGGCCCATTCCGCCCAAGCCATCCAGGCTCAGCGGGCCGTCACGGACATCACCAACGACCTCCTACGGAAAAACGCAGACACCCTGAAAACCAGCTCCATTGAGGCAGCAAAGGAATCGGAACGTACCATTGTGGACATCGAAACCCTCAAGCACACGAACCAGTCACTCATCGAAACCTTGGACGAGGTCCTCCACATCCAGCAGGAAGGCCGGGACAAGCGCCGAGCCGCAGAGCACGAACTTACCAAGATCGAGTCGGAGCTCAAGACAAAGCTGCTTGAAATTAGGGATATTTCCCGCAAACCAAACTGAACGGAAGCGAAAAAGATATAAAACGCAAGCTGCAAGCCGGTTTTCCGGCTTGCTTTTTTTGTCTTGGGGAACCCTGGGCAAAAAAACGCGTCAACCTGCCCCCATGACAAGGTTGGGTTGAAATGATGGGGCTTCCGGCGATTCAGGCCGCCCTTCCGGCAACGTCCGGGTAAACTTCCGGGAGCAGACGGGCGATAATGTCGCCCCCGTGCCCCCTTCTTCGCGCAAAACCTGTTTTCTTCGGAGTTGACATTGAGCCACCTCAAAAACGATACCCTGCTGCGCGCGCTGTTGCGCGAACCCACCGAATACACCCCTATCTGGCTGATGCGTCAGGCGGGGCGTTACCTGCCTGAATACCGTGAAACCCGCAAACGTGCGGGCAGCTTCCTCGCACTGTGCAAGAGCCCGGCGCTTGCCTGTGAAGTTACCCTGCAACCGCTGGCTCGTTTCGACCTAGACGCCGCCATTCTTTTTTCCGATATCCTGACCATCCCGGACGCGATGGGGCTTGGGCTGTACTTCGTCGAAGGCGAAGGCCCGAAGTTTGAGCGGCCGCTCACCCAGGAATGGGAAATCCGCAACCTTTCCGTACCCGATCCTCACGCTGAATTGCGCTACATGACGGACGCAGTCGCTGAAATCCGCCAGGCGCTTGATGGCAGCGTGCCGCTAATCGGCTTTACCGGCAGTCCCTGGACGCTCGCCTGCTATATGGTCGAAGGTGGGTCGAGCGATGACTACCGTAACGTCAAGGCCATGGCCTACACCCGTCCCGACCTCATGCATCACATCCTCGATGTCAACGCGCAAACCGTTACAGCTTGCCTGAACGCCCAAATCGAATCCGGCGCGCAGGCCGTGATGGTGTTCGATTCTTGGGGCGGCACGCTTTCCGATGCCGCCTGGCGCGAATTCTCCCTCGCTTATCTGCGGAAAATTGCCGAAAATCTCATCCGCAAACGGGAAGGACAGCGTGTGCCCGCCATCGTCTTCACCAAAGGCGGCGGTCTCTGGCTGGACGCGCTTGCCGACAGCGGGTTCGATGCGGTCGGGCTCGATTGGACGATGGACATTGGCCGTGCCAGGGAACAGGTAAATGGCCGGGTCGCGCTCCAAGGCAACCTCGACCCCGCCGTGCTGTTCGCCACGCCGGAAGTTGCCGCCGCCGAAGCAAAGAAGGTGCTCGACGCCTTCGGCCCGCATCCAGGCCACGTGTTTAACCTTGGTCATGGCATCTCACAGCACACCCCTCCTGAGAATGTCGTCGCGTTGGTCGAAACCGTACACGCACATAGCCGGAAGGTACGTCAAAATACATGAAACACATAACGAACCGCGCCTCTCCCCGATGGGGCGCGGGTTGTTTTATAGCCTTGACTTATACACACAAATGTTTCTTGTGCACCGCATAACACGTGACAGGGTATTCACTACAGATGAATTCTAACGCACTGATTAATTAAGGAAATTTTTTGCCTCATCATAAGGCAAAGTGTGTAATTTGTCACAATGGCGCAGGATGCCGGACGCTGTACCTGGTTTCCCCACAAAGTTATCCACAGCAACTGTGGGAAAACCGGAGACGCCTTTCGTAGCAAATGCTTATCCCGGTTTGCACGAATGAATCTCAAGTTTTCATACTAATTTACTGATTCTCGGCAACTTATTTGTTATCCCCCCAATATCTGTCATGCCCGTCGTCCGCGTAGCGATTCCCGTCCCCTTGCCTCAACTCTTCGACTATCTGGCCGAGGACGCCACGACGGCGGATATTGGCCGTTGTGTGCGGGTTCCGTTCGGCCGTGGGGAAAAAAGCGGGTTGATCCTGGCCTTACCCGAAACCGCCGGAATCGACCCCGCAAAGTTGAAACCAGTCATCCACATCCAGCGCGATGTGCCAAGGCTGCCGCCCGACTGGATGGATCTGGTCGATTTCACCGCCCGGTACTACCACGCGCCACCCGGCGAAGCCGTCGCGCTCGCGCTGCCGCCGGGACTGCTCCAGACCAAACCCGCACGCGCCTGGCTGGCCGCCTGCGCCATAGATGCCCGCGAACGCCACCACACCGGCGCACTGCCAACCCTCACCGCCGGGCAGGCCGACGTGCTGGCGGCCTGCCGCACCGCCCCTGCCGGTTTCGTTCCATGGCTGCTTGCGGGGGTCACCGGCAGCGGCAAGACCGAAATCTACCTGCGCCTGGCCGCCGACACGCTGGCTGCCGGGAGGCAGGTGTTGATGCTGGTTCCGGAAATTGCGCTCACACCCCAATTGGAAGAACGGGTGCGCACGCGGTTTCCCGCCGCCCATATCGTCAGCCTGCATTCGGAACTTGCCACAGGCAAGCGGGCACGCGGTTTCAGGCAGGCACTGGACGGGCAGGCCGACATCGTGCTTGGGACGCGGCTTGCGGTATTCACCCCGCTGCCGAGGCTGGGGCTGATCCTGATCGACGAAGAACATGACGCTTCCTATAAGCAACAGGAAGGCATCCGCTATTCGGCGCGCGACCTTGCGGTCTGGCGGGCACACCAGTGCAATGTGCCGGTCGTGCTGGGTTCCGCCACGCCCTCGCTGGAAAGCTGGCGGCACGCGCAGAACGGCCATTACCGCCTTCTGAGGCTGCCCGCCAGGGCGCTGTCCAGTACGCTGCCTGCGGTCAAGGTCATCGACACCCGC
>WQYV01000094.1 GCA_009781085.1 Betaproteobacteria bacterium | reverse complement strand
TTAAAAGCTCGGTTGACAGCTATGATGTGATTTTGTACCTTGCATTCGTTCATTCTTGAGTAGGTTCTTATTTGTGTCATTACGAAAAACAGCCTCACGACAACCGGAACAACGCTCCTCCAGTGTGGGGTGCATGGTTTTTATGATAGCGTTGTAATAAACCAACAATCAGTTACTTATTGAAATTCGTCGTTCGTGTTTCCTTACAAGCCAGCTTGCTATGCGGCAAAACACTCCTCCAGTCCGGGAGTCGGACGGGAGTCGGGCTGGATGGTGTTGCACCATGCCGCCCACGCCAGCATCAAGGTTTGACGCCGCTCGAAAAGATCGGATCGTTGATAGGCTTCCTCGACGGCTGTCGCCTGTCTGTGCGCCAGCGCTATTTCCGCAAGTTCCTTCGGGTAGGCGCTCTCCGCTGCCCATACCCGGAAAGTCGACCGGAAACCATGCACGGTAATGCCAGGACGATCCATCTTCCTGAGCAGACTGCCCATGACAGTTTCGCAAAACGGCTGCCCCCTTTTCAAGTTTGGAAATACCCAGTCGGGATGCAGTCCGTTCATCGCATTCAGGATTTTCAGCACGGTATCCGACAAAGGGATGCGGTGCATCCGCCCGTTCTTCGTCCGCGCGCCTGGAATGATCCAAACGCGCTGTTTGAGGTCAATTTCCTGCCATCTGGCATGTAACGCTTCGGATGTCCGGCAGGCAGTGAGAATCGTGAATTCAAGGGCTCTTGCCACGATACTTTTCTCGGCGTTCAGCAATTTGAAAAACTCGCCAATTTCCTGATAAGAGATCGCTGGATGGTGGCGAATATGTTTGATCCGGGATGGTTTTGGTAATATCTCTTGCAAGTGTCCATTCCATCTCGCCGGATTGTCTCCCTCGCGATAGCCATGTATTGTGGCCCAAGAAAGTATCCGTTCAATGCGCTCCCGAAGCCGGGAAGCTGTTTCTGTCTTTATGGCCCATATTGGCTTCAAAACCTGTAAAACAAGCACGGTCGTTATTTCGCGCACTGCTATATTTCCAAAATAAGGAGAGGCGTATAGGCTGAGAGAGCCTTTCCACTGTTTCAGATGTTTTATGCTCTTCCAAGCGGATTTATGGTGTGCAATATATTCGATGGCGCATTCGTCGAAAGTTTTATCGTTCTCATTCTTCTTGATAATATCCGTTGGACGCTCCCGCATGAGATCGACTCCTCTGGCAAGACAGGCGCGAAAAGTACGAGCCTTTTCCCGTGCCTCTTCAATATCGACGGCATGAAGTGGGCCAAGTCCCACACAGTGTTCGATGCCCTTCCTCTGATAACGGAACAGCCAGCTTTTGACCAAGGTTCTTGTAACCTGCAAATACAAACCATCTCCGTCACCATATTTACCGGGCTTGGTGATACGCGCCACCTTGGAAGGACTCAGTTTTTCGATGCCTGGCATGGGTGTCCTCCTGGGAATGACTGCTCTATGACAAGAGGGATTAAAGGGGAACTGCCTCCAAAGCAATAGGAAAAATGGGTTTGATGCTGAATCCTTTTTTCGCTGTTGGGCGGGAACAATTCAGAGTTGACTGGGCGGGTGTTTCTCCATGCCTGCCGCCATGCCCCGGTCTCAATCCTTTCGTTGTGCCGCCACCGTTTCCGCCTCCGTCCTCGCCTTGGGGCTGTATCCCTATGCTTGGGCGGAGGTGGTCGTTTTTACAGATGCGCGGCACCCCCTGACTTCGGTCGGCAACGTGCGCGTGGTCGCGCTCGATGCGCCCAGGCAGATCGAAGCTGTCTTGTCTGAAGGCTTGCCGCCGGATGCCAGTAAAGCGGCTGCAATCGTTCGGCAGCGGCTGGCGCAAAACCCGGCGATTCATCAGCAACTCGCGGCGGCTCATCAGGGTGTGCTGGATGCTTTTTCACTGGGCGTCACCAAGTTACCTGCCATCGTCGTGGATCGCCGCTACGTGGTCTATGGCGAGCACGATGTAGGGGCTGCACTCGCAAAAATCGCCGCATACCGGAACAGCGCACGATGAGAGTAAAACCCGTCGCCCGTGCTCTGGCCCTGTCTCTCGCTGTTCTGAGCGGTAACGCGAGCGCACTCAAAACGGATCAGATCATCGAATCGACCCTTTCCGTCGATTGCCTCGACTGGCGCGTCGTCGGTATCTGTTTCTGGCTCTACTGCACGTATTACGAGTGCGAGATACGCACGTCGACCAAGTACCGCCACTACGTCCCCGACGCCGTCGTATCAAGCTATGCCGTGACCGGCGAAAACCCCTGGGAAGAAGTGCGGGAGATGAGCCAGAAAAACAATCAGGCCCAGGGCGGCGAGTGGTACACCACGAACGAGGCGCATGAGAACAATCTCGCCATGTTCAAAAATTCCGATGTGATCGGGCATCCCGGCGGGTCGATATTTTCGGAAATGATGAAGGACTATTCCTATTCCTGCCCAGGGGCGGGAACGATGTTTTTTCCGTACTTCCTCTCTGTTCTGGATGTTTCATGGCGTCAGGATCTCCCCGAGGCGCTCTATCCCGCCTCCATGATCCCAGGGCTCCGGGAAATCACTGACCTGACGCAGACCTGGGGCAACGTGCATCCGCGCACAGGGTTCCTGCATCAGTCCGACGACTACAAATCCGGGGCCGTGATCGCGCAGCGCTCCGGGGACATCGTGACCCGCAACCTTCAGCCCCATGTCTATTGGCCGCTGCTGGCCAAGGAATCTCCCGGCTACTGGCCTGCCGGTGAATTGATCGAGGGGGATGCAAAAACCGGCAAGTGGCAGGAACTCACACCCACGATGTCGCAGACCTGCGCTGTCTTTCCGCACAGCGGGACGCAAACGCAGGCCACCTATGGCGATTACGCCTGGGCACTCTGGCGTCCCTATGCGTGCTGCGAACGCAAGGGACAAGTATTTCTCTTCAGCATTGATTTCGACACCCCATGAAAAAAATCATTCTGTTTGTCGCCTGCACCCTGGTCTCAGGTTTTGTCCAAGCTGCCAACACTCACCTCGACAGTACCACCGTGAGCGTCTCGGGAAATGTCATCGGGGATGAACTCATCTACAGCATCGGCGGGGGGCGTGCCGTTTCCATGAGCCCAACGGGCAACTACACAAACCTCATGAGTGTGGGCCTGGGCTGGAACAGCAATTTGATCTGCGGCGACATGAGCATTACCACGACCATCAAGAATCAGTTGAATGGCGTCACCAACGGTTTTCAGACGCTCATGTCCAGCGTGATCCAGAACGCCACGAGCGCCGTGGCGTCCTTGCCCGCAATGATCATCCAGCGTGCTTATCCCGCGCTCTACAACCTGCTCACGAACGGCATCCTTCAGGGCAGGCTCGATTTCGACCGCTCGAAACTCACCTGTCGCGCCATTGGCGAAAAGATGATGGACATTGCCGGGGGACAATCCAGTTGGAATTCGCTCTCCGAAGGTTTTACGCTCAATACCACGGTTTCATCAGGCAACCAGGATGCCGTTTCGGCGGTTGAGACCGCAGAGACCAACCGGGGCAATACGGGCGTCACCTGGGTCGGCGGCACGAACGCGGGCGGGGCCAGCCAGCCGCCGGTCAAGGTTGTCAATGACGTAGCCCGCGCGGGTTTCAATCTACTGACAGCAAGAAGCGCCACCGACACGTCGGCGGTTTCCACCGGCGCGTGTGCCAACCGGATCGTTTGCCAGACATGGAGTTCCCCAACGGCTGCCGCGCAGTTCGCCACAAGGGTATTGGGCGAACGCATCCAGAGGACGTGCGATAGCTGTACCAAGACCGAGACGACCCCCGGCGAGGGGCTGATGGCGGTGATCCAGGAAGAATACGAGGCAAAGCTCCAGTCCCTTGCAAACCGGGTGAGCGGGGCAAGCACCATCAACGCCACCAACCTGGCGCGGGCCGGGAGCAATTACCTCCCCGTGACCCGCTCGGTCATCGAGGCCCTGCGCGATGAGCCGGATCAGGATGCGTTGGGTAAGCGTCTCGCTTCCGAAGTGGCCTTGTCCAGCACGCTTGAAAAAGCGCTCCTGCTGGAGAGGATGCTGCGCGCCGGGAAAAAAGAACCGAACGTATCGGCCAATGAGATGGCGATGCAGGCGGTCGACCAGGAAATTGCGACGCTCACTCAGGAAATAGCGAGCCTGAAAGCCGAACTCGAATTGCGCCATTCGCTGACGGGCAATGCGGCGCTCGCCATTGTCCAGAGAAAGGCGGCGCGTGCCGCTGCATCGGGCGGGGTGTTCGAGGGCGACACAACACGGGACAGGGTGAAGCAAATTGAGCGGCCATAAGTGGTTTCAAGCCGGATGGCTGCGCAAGGCGGGCATTGCTGCACTCTGGTGCCTGGGGGTACTTGGCGTGCTGGTGGCGATCAACGTGGCCGGCATCGCCTTGGCCGGAAGCGTCGGGCGCTGGCAGGCGTGGATTGGCTCCCACGCAAACCTTTTTCTGGCCTGGCGGCTGATCCTGTACGCGAACATCGCTGCTGGATGGGTCTGGATGCGCCGCCAGGTGCTGGCGCGTGAACCGGGACGTGACACCCAATGGCGGCTGGCTCAGGTGGAACTCACCTGCATCCTGGTAGTTGTCCTGCTCGAAGCCGCTCAAGTCATGAAAGGGGCTCTCTCATGACGCTGACGACGACCGACTATCTTGAGTATTACCTGACGCTCGTGGGCTGGATCGTCGGTAACGGCATTTGGGATGTGCTGGTGGCCAGCGGCATTTTTGCCATCCCGTTCGCCTTTATCGTAATCCAGGAATGGCTGAAAGCCCGCACAGAAGGTGTGGACGAGGGCAACAAGGGGGCGCTCTCCGCTGTCAGAATTGAGAACCGTGTCTGGGCAGCGGTGATGGTAATCCTCTTCGGTTGTATCCCGTTTATCCCGGTAAGCCTTTCCACAATCCAGTTCGATACGTCCAGATCCGCACAATGCAATACCAGCATCCCAGTGCCTGACGATACCCGATGGTCGAACGCCTACACGACGCTCAACAACCAGAGCGCGATGGTGCCGGTGTGGTGGTTCTTGATTCATTCCTTGTCCAAGGCCGTCACAGGCGCGGCGGTGGCCGCGATTCCCTGCGGGGTCGACCTGCGTCAGATGAGGATGGACATCGACGCCACGCGCATCAATGACCCGCTGCTGGCTCAAGAGGTGTCGGACTTTACGAGGGACTGCTACAACCAGTCCCGCGCGCGGCTCTTCATGAATCGCCCCTCGCTCACACAGCAACAGATGAATGACGTGAGCTGGATTGGCTCAAGGTATTTCCTGAGTACGCCGGGGTTTTACGACACGTATCACGCTAGTACCGCACTAGATGCTTGGCCGTACAACGCAACCCGTGATGTTGGCTTGGCACAAGTCACGGGCGGGGGTGGCTACCCAACCTGCAATCAATGGTGGCTGGATGGGGGAAGGGGCTTGCGTGCCCGGCTCCTGAATCAGGTTGACCCAAGCCTGCTTACCCGATTCGCGGGATGGGCGGGATTTCTCTCGTCGGATGAGGTCGCGGATTCGGTTATTCGGGCAATTGCCTCACCGCAAAAGCAGATCGCTAACCGGGGCGCGGCCTATACAGATTACGGCGGGCAGGTCGACATGAGCATTCCGAACATGGCGGTACGTGCTGCGTCAGATTTAGGGACGCTATTCGGCTCACTCGCCTATTTTCCGGCAATGGATGTGGTGCGCCAGGCGCTCCCGATGGTCTTATCCTTTTTGAAAATGGCGCTGGTGATTTGCATCCCGCTAGTGCTCTTGATCGGCACGTATGACCTTCGGGCACTGATGACCGTAACCTGCGTCCAATTCGCGCTCTTCTTTGTAGACTTCTGGCTTCAGTTGGCGAGGTGGATTGATTCGACAATCCTCGATGCGCTCTACGGTTGGGACAGCCCACACAGCAATTTCAATCCATTGATGGGCCTAAATAACACCTTCGGGGATGGGATACTGTTCTTCGTGATGGCGGCGATGTTTATAGTGATGCCGTTGATATGGATGGCGGCTCTCAGTTGGGTCGGTATCAGAGCAGGTTCGTTCGTACAGGCATTGTCTGACGGCACAAAAGGCGCAGGGGCTGCTGGTGCAAAAGTGGTGGATAAAATTACCTAGTACCGCCGCCCGTGACTAATCATCCGCGTCGTAACGGTAATCATCATGGTCATTGTAAAAAACGGGGTCATACCCAGGCTTGTTCCTCAATTCCGTAATGCTTGTTGGCATCCAATCGGTCGGTTGATAGTCTCCCGTATTGTCAACTCGGCGCTGGTCTACACCGTTCAAGAGAAGGATGACGAGACCTACCACTAACACCACCCAAAACGCCACATAGAGAGCCGCCGCAATGATAGCGAGCTTGGCAACCCAGGTAAGCGTCGTTGCTGCCTTCGGCGGCAATCCCGTCGATACCAGCACCACGCCAGCCTTGTGCCATGTACGCGCCCACGTCCGGCCAAGCCAGTGAGCGAGGCGGGTGCTGATTCCGGCAGGGTGGTGGTGGGTGGTCGTTGCCATGATGGCTCTCATGCTACACAGGTATGCCAAATATCACAAGCCAACCACCTTGGCGACCATTTTTTGCATCATTGCTGGAGGTGAATCTGGCACAGATTACTCCCCGAAAAAGGAAACGGCAAAAGGGAAAAGGCTTGAATGGGAAAAGAGAAGGGAGGCAAGGGTTAATGGCTCTACCTGAAAAGGCGCAAAACGCCATGAAAAGGTTCCGTCGCCTGTTCCATCTTCACGACGTTGCACCGCCGCCTGCCGCCGCGCCGTCGCCGCCCGTCCCCGAAGGGCTGGCACAGCCACAACCGGCTGCGGCGCTGCTGGCAACTCCCCGGCGGCAAAAGCTGCTGGAACATATCTGGCAACGTACCTCGCTCTCTCGCGCACAGTTCGATGCGCTCTACCTTGCGCCAATCCACCGCTTCGCCGAACTGGTGCAGCTTCTCCCTGCATCCGAGGCGCACCATCACGCCTGGCCAGGGGGCATGCTGGATCATGCCTTGGAGGTCGTTGCTTTCGCCCTGAAAATGCGCCAGTCACGTCTACTGCCCGTTGGAGCCGTCCCCGAGACCCAGGCGGCACAGGGCGAGGCGTGGACAGCGGCCATCGCTTACGCTGCGCTTCTTCACGACATCGGCAAGGTCGCCGTCGATGTGCATGTCGAATACGGGGACGGCGCAATCTGGCATCCCTGGCACGGGCTTTTGAAGCATCCGTACCGATTCCGGTACATGAAAGGTCGTGAGTACCGTTTGCACGGCGCGGCCACGGGAATCGTCTATATGCGCGTGCTCGATGCGGGAATTCTCGACTGGCTCAGTGGCTTCTCCGAGATGTGGCATGCGCTTCTCTATGTGCTGGCCGGTCAGTACGAGCATGCTGGTGTGTTGGGGGAGATCGTTACACAAGCCGACCAGGCTTCTGTCGCACAGGCCATCGGCGGCAATCCAGCCAAGGCGATGGCTGCACCAAAGCATGCTCTCCAAAAGAAACTCCTTGATGGCCTGCGTTATCTAGTACGGGAAGAGTTCAAGCTGAATCAACCTCAAGCCTCCGACGGGTGGCTGACGCAGGATGCCTTATGGCTGGTCAGTAAAACTGTTGCAGACAAGCTGCGTGCACATTTGCTGTCACAAGGTATCGAGGGCATTCCATCCAAAAACCCGGTGGTATTCGATGTCTTACAGGAACACGGTATCACCTTGGCTACACCCGACAACAAGGCGATCTGGCGCGCGACGGTGACAAGCGAAAACGGCTGGTCGCAACTCTTTACCTTCCTCCGGGTCTCCCCGGCGTTGATCTGGGAACCCGATCAGCGACCAGAATCGTTTACTGGGGAGGTAAGCATCTTGACCGGCCAGGAGACGGCAGCGCCGGTTGCGCCGAAAGAGAAAGCTCAACCCAAGAAGAAGGATGCGCCAATCGCCCCGGAAAACAAAACCGTGGAGTCAAACGAAGAGACCGGAGACGGGGACGATGTCGACATCTCCGAAATGCCTCTTGCGTTTAACCCGCTCGCAGCAGAAATCGAGGGAGGCGAACCGGAAGATGAACCCGACGAGTCCGGCCAGGTCGGGGAGGATTTTGTGGCTTGGCTGCGGGGAGGGATTACCCAATACAAGTTTCCCTACAACGCCGCCGAAGCATTTGTGCATTTTGTCGATGGAACGGCTTTCATCGTCACGCCGGTCGCGTTCATGAAATATGCCTACGAGCATCACCATGTGGAGAGTTACGCCGAAAAAGACAAAATTCCTGGATGGCAATGGGTACAGCGCCAGTTCATGAAGCTCGGCATCCATCGCAGGAAGCAGGACGGGTTGCACATCTGGACGTGCAAGGTGTATGGCCCCCAACGGAAGGGGGCACCGTTAAGCGGCTATCTCTTGACCGATCCCTCAGAAATCTTCTCTGTTGTGCCAAACAACAACCCTTTCCTGCATCTGGAGCGGGATGAGTCGCAACCAGAGGAAAAGCACGTTCCCATCAAGAGCGCACCTTAGTTTTGTGAACTGTTTTCTGCTAGGAGTTTCTCTCACTTAGCATATATCACACCAGTCAGCTTTAGCTCAAAGATCAAGAGCAGCAGGGTGATTGATATGTTATATATGCAAATTACATTTGTAGAATAAATTTCAACTCAACAAAAACGTAGCCACACACATAACACTTGCATTTTTTTGAAAAATTTTGGAAAATATAAGTCCATTTTTAAGTCCACTTTTTTGGACTGAGGTTTGCTGGTTCTAATAAAATCAGTTAGTTAGTGTCAGTATGTGAGACTCGTTTCCCGCTCCAATGCATCTTTCCGGGGGAATTCGCCTACGTTCGCCAACGTCCGGAAACTTCACCAAGCGACTGAAAATTAGGGGCTTTTTGGCTTCTCCCCGCGCTTGATGAGTCCGCCAACAGCCGCAAAAAAAGGTACAGCAACAGGTACATTGGCTGAACATCCAATCCGGGTAAGATCAGAATCGGCTTTTTGCTGTGGTGAGCGTGGAAGTCAGTATCAGATTTCGTCTCCTGCCTAAAGGAGCACGTTCATGGTACTCACTGACACGGAAGTCAGGTCTTCCAAGGCCAAAAGCAAGTCCTATGTCCGTACCGGTCGAAATTTGAGCAGGTAGGGGTGCGGACAAGAACTTGGACTGGTTTATGGCGCCATTCCGAGACTCACCCGGTATTCGAGCGGGCTGAGCGAGCCAAGCGAGAGCTAGTCCAAGCCTTTGTCCGCACCCCCACATGCTCAGTTTTCGGTCGGCGTGAACAGCCAGTACCCCGACGTGAAATCGTCCTGTACATGTGCGACACTGGCAGAGATTTATTCGTATAAAATATATTGCAGCGGTTGAAGCGACAACAAAGACATTGCAATGACGATAGAACAACTTGCTACTTGGCTTACCTCGGGCGAATCTGACACCCTCGAATTCAAAAAATCCACCGCCGAGCT
>WQYV01000093.1 GCA_009781085.1 Betaproteobacteria bacterium | reverse complement strand
TCACTGATCGAGTGATGTCGTCTCGACGATGACCTCAAACTGTTCCAACACCTCGGGTCGCCGCTGCTTGATGTAGCGGACGACCAATTTGTTGTCGAGCAGCTTGGCCAAGTAGCCCCTAGCCAGTACAAGGTTGAGGACATCCTCGGCATAGGTCTGCTCGACCAACTTGTATTGCCCTTGCAGATTCGCCATCTCGCGCTCCATGCGTGACATCTGTTCTTGAGTAACACCATTCAGCTTTGGCGGCTTCTTGCCTCCGACCACCATCTCAGCCGGCGTGGCAACGAGTAGCGCCTCGGCGTAGGCGACGGTGATGTTGTTGGCCGAAACCATCAGTTCGATGCACTCGACCTGGCGGGTCGGTTTCATTTTGCGGATCACGCGGCTGATTTCTGCTGAGAATTTCCTGTCCTTCAGCAGATCAGCGGCTTCGGAACAAATGCCATCCAGGAGCGTGACCTTCTTGATGATGTAGCTGACGTCGACGCTCAGCGCCTTTGCCAGACTTTCCATCGACACGCCGCGCTCGATGGCCCGGCGAATCATGAAATGCTCCTGGATCGTGGACAGCCGATTAATCCGGCTGTTGTAGGTGTAGGCCTCATCGTCCTTGGACACAAGGCAGGGAGCTTCCTCATAGCCGAGTTCGGCCAGAGCGATCAGACGTACATGCCCGTCGAGCAGCGTGTACTGGCCAGTGACCTTGTTCTCCTCGGTGACCGACAGCGGCTCAATCAGGCCGATGTGCTCGATCGAAGATCGAATCTGCTTGAACTTGACCGAGGTGATCAGCCCAGTCTGCGCTTTTCGGGAGGGCAAAATCTTGTCCAGAGGCACCGATAGTTCGTCCGGTATGAAACCCAAAGGGACTCTGGTCATGCCGAACTCCGTCCAGACCAGACGTGATCGGCCAAGTACTCAGGCAGGGTGTCTAACCCCTCGGCGCGCAGCAGATTGATGAAATTCTCGTCGGTGAAGAATTGCCGCAAGGCGCTGACCACGAATAGAAGTCGCTGCTGGGCAAACTCGGCCTTCTTGACGATGATCTTCTGGCGTTCGACTTCCCGTTGGTAGGTGCGGACAAGGCTGGATGTCGACACGTCCACCAGCTTGCGGCGCGTGGCTCTGGCCATTGATCGTCCCAGGGTCTGTCGGCGCTCAATGATCTTGCGCACTTCCATTAGTTGGCGACCACGCAACTTGCCGCACTCGTAAGCCTCCTGAAGGGCAGCCTGCACGGCCTTGTCGTCATCGCCAGCACCGACGATGGTCAAAGCGGCATTGAGGGGTACATACCGGTGGCGTCCCTTTCGCTGGCAGCGCCTGGGCGGGTAATCCATATCCAGCCTGTTGCATGTCGTCTCTCCGTTCTGGTATGGGGAGAAGCGTAGCAATGGCAGCGGATGGCGTCCCTTGCAAATTCGGGGGTTTCTAGGCGAAATCCGACATTGGCATCCCCTACCAGCCAAGTCGCCTTACTGGCTTGAACTTTTTATTGAAGAACAGCCAAAAACGTTCCGAACTTCAAACAGCCTTATTCTGCTTGACATCCCACCCACCCGTGACCGTAGCCAGCATGCTGCCGCCCTTGTCTTGCTCTTTGGCTTCGATCTTGATTTTGGAATAAGACAAATTGACGGACTCGGCCCATTCAGACCCCTCGGAGCCGGATGGCGCGACGTTCGTGATCAGCACATCTTCCAACGTGATGAGGATATATTCCTGCTGCACGCCGCCGGACTTGCAGACCGAAACCTGCACTTTCGGGATATGTTTGCCTGCGGCGCAATACTGGAAAAGGTTGGGCGAGGACTTGTCAAAGTGGTGCGAGAAGGCCAGTGCCCCGAAACTGGCCTTGCCCACGCCCCCGCCGCCGCCAGACGCCATCGCGGAAGACTGGGAGACGCCGTAGCTGCACGACAGCGCATCTATCCAGCCCTTGTGCTTCGAGTCCTTGCATTCGCCTTCGATGCCTTCAACATTGACGTAAATGGCGGACATGGCGCGTTTTCCTTTTGGATGGTTGGAATATGTACGCAGGTTAAACCAGTTGTCATTTCACGTCAATATGCTGTAACCTGCTGGCGTATGAGGCCATTTTTCTGGCGCTTGATGGAAGCGGCTGATGCCGTGATGGTGTTGGCCTTGTTTTTTTGATGGGATGTGGGGAGGGGGAGATGGCAACATACGAAGAGATGAAGAATCAGTTCAAGGATGCCAATCAGACGCTGGTGTTTAAGTGTATCAGTACCAGTACCATTGGCAGGGAGAAGTTTATTGAAGCTTTGGAGAGCAGACGCAAATACCCTTGGATGATCAACCAAGGCAGATCCCAACTGTGCGGCGCTGCGGCCTTCATGTACTGTATTGCCAGTGAAAGCCCAGACGAGTACGGCAAGTTTGTGCTTGGCCTTGCGATGCACGGCACGGGAAGCATTGGTAGCCTCACAAACAGCCCCCAAAACGCGTACAAGCTCGACAAGGACAAAGCTGGCCGGTCTGATCGAGCCGGTCGACTGGGTAGCCTTGGCGGGCATCCGGGACGACGGCATCTTGTCGCAGATGACAACCGTGGAGACAGGCATTGGGGGGATGACCCATGCCTGGGCACTGAGGGGATGGTTTGATAAAACCGGGATGTTCAGCACGATGAATGAATCCCCCGCTGTACCCGGAATAAGCGTCTCCCTGGACGGGTTGCTTAAAGTCAACATGCTTCCCGCAGGCTACGTGTGCCTGCTGACCAAAGGCAGGATGGTCAAACCCGGAAATCCTTCGCTCTGGGGAGGCGCGGATCACTGGGTAGTAATGGCGGATGGCAGCGGCAACAACAAGGTAACAATACAAACGAAGTCCGGCCTTCAGACCCCCACCCCCTTGGGCAGCGAGCAGGTGACACAATATCCTGATGCCGTCCCATTCATTGACCCCATCAAAAGAAAGATAAGGGAAGAACTGGAAGACGGAACACTGGATTTTCCTGTGTATACATGGGGGGAGATTCTGAAAATTGACCAAAAGCACGGCTTTCACCTCCCCGTCAAAAAGTTTTTGGGTGATTTTTTTGGGTTCGTGTTTGCAAGAAGAAAGTGAGGTTTGCCATGTCCCGTTCCTTACTCTGTGCTTTGCCCCTGGTTGTCCTCCTCCTTTCGGGCTGCCCGAGCGTGCCTGTCGAACCCGACTCTATCGAAAATGCGCCCATACCAAACCTAGAGATGGTTCGTTCCCCATATTCGCTGGATGCTATCGACTCCATTTCAATCTCGGAGGATGGCAATATATTTTTAGGGTGGGGGGAATATGGAGGTGTAGTTTTATTCCATCAGAATGATTATTCTATTATTGAAAAACATTACGAAAGAGACATGTCGAATCTCAAATACGAAAGGGACATAGGCACAGCAACAGGCTACATCCAAAACGCTGGTTTTTTCGACAACAATACATGGTATTTTGGCGTAATTCCAAAAACGGAAGATGGCCATATAGGCGAACATATCGACATCCACATCCGTTCCATCCAACCGTCACGTGAAATTGCAAAATATTCTTTCTCTTGGAGTATTAGTAATGACAAACTCATCGTCAATAAAAATCATTTTGTAATTATCAGGGACAGTGTCAGTGACGATACTGTAACACTTGTTGACTGGCGCACTGGTGCACACCACTCCTTCACTATACCACCATACCAATACGTATCTGGATTTATGTGGTTAAGAAGGTTCCCAAATCCACTTACACTGACGAGCCATAGCCGGATACTGGCAAAAGATATTTATAAAAATGGTTATTATTGGTTCTTTTTTGACCCCTTTACCCAACAAAAGCACCTGCTTGACCCCTCCACCGAGCAAAAGGGGAAACTGGAAAAAGACACCATCATCAGCCCAAGCGAGCGTTATGTGATTGACCTTGGGGAATCCCGCTGTAAACTACGCAAATTCCCTGCCCACGAAACCGTATCCCTCAAGGATCAGGAAATTATCGGTTATTGCAGCGATAAGTTTTCCAAGATAGAAGAGTGGGAAAAACCTATTACATTTTTTTCGTCTGACGAGAAATTTTTCGTGTTCGCATTCAGGCACAATGTCCGCGTTTACCGCATGGAACCGTTCCAGCTTGAATTTGAAGGCAACACGTCCGATTATATCCGGGACGCCAAACTATCCGAAAATGGCCTGCTTGCAACAGGGGACAAGAAAGGGTTTCTTCGTGTCTGGGATATCAGGACAAAACGGGCTGTTGGGCAATACAGTTTTTTCGACCCTAGCGACGAGGAGAAAAGATTCTTTTTCCCATCATTGATATTTCACCCCAACGGAGAAAGGCTGTTTGTAATTGCTTATCGTTATTTGTATGATTTTCAACTCCCAAAACGCGGCGCGGAATGAAATCTGGCATGACTCGTATATACATGGAAACGTATCCAGACGATTGACAAAGAGCACGGCTTTCACCTCCCCGTCAAAAAATTCTTGGGTGATTTTTTTGGGTTCGTGTTTGCAAGAAGAAAGTGAGGTCTGCCATGTTCCGCCCCCCGCTCTACGCATTGACCCTAATTGCCCTTCTTCTTTCGGGCTGCCCGAGCATGCCTGTCGAACATGACCCTATCGAGGCTGTATCCGTGCCAGAACTGGAAATGGTTCGCCTCCCATACACCCTTGAAAGACTTATCGGCTCTATTGTAATCTCGGAAGATGGCAATACATTTTTAGGATGGGGGAAATATGGAGGTGTAGTTTTATTCCATCAGAATGATTATTCTATTATTGAAAAACATTACGAAAGGGACATGTCGAATCTCAAGCATGAAAGGGATACAGGCATACCAACAGGCTACATCCAAAACGCCGGTTTTTTCGACAACAACACATGGTTCTTTGGTGTAGTTCCAGATGATAAAAATGAACCGAGAAAACCTTAGTATGACAGAGCCGGTAAACGTAGGGGTCAGCCACGCACCGTAGGAACCCTCCCCATTTCCGTCACCAGCCAGTCCATTGCGCAATCATGGGTTTGCGGCAAAACATCGGCTTCGCGCCCAAGCTCGAAACCGACCCCTACCGCAACCATCTGCATCGCGGCCAGCGTGCGGTCGAAATAGCCGCCGCCATAGCCGAGCCGGTATCCCCGCGCATCGAACGCGTTGAGCGGCACAAGCACCACGTCCGGCACAACTTCCTCCGCATGCGCTGGAAACGGGATACCGTACCGGTCGGGCATCAGTTCTGCTCCCGGCACCCATCGCCGGAAAACGAGCGGTGCACCCTGCCCTATCACACCCGGCAAAGCCGCGATACGGGTTGTGTCCCCGGCAAGCCAGCGTTCCACCCACCCGCGGCAATCCGCCTCTGCGCGAAACGGCCAGCAAAAGGCCAGCACACACGGTGCGAGTTGAGCAACCAGTGAATCGAGATGCCCCATGATAGCTGCCTCCCACACAGCCCGCTGTGCAACCGGCGTAGTTTCCCGAGCAGCCTGCGCACGTTTACGCATCGCGGCTCGGCATGCTTTGGTTTCGGCATCGATCAGGATAGATTTTCCCTGTAGGTTTTCATTTGCTAACTTTTTCATAAATAACGTCATATAGTCGCGTATTGGCACTCTGGCTGGCGGAAGAGGTACTTCACCAGTTGAGGGAATTTCAGGGTCCGGCGCAAGGCGCTAAGTGCCAGTTTCTTCATTTCGCCTTCGCTTTGCACCAACCGGTGAGAGGTTTGGCGTTTCGCGTGCGCCCAGGCCTGCTCGTCCGGATCCAAGTGCGACGAGGGTGGGAGATAGAAAAGTTTGAGCCGACCCGCCTGTGCCCTGACAAAAGCCTTGATGAGTTTGTCCTTGTGGATCGGGTGGCCATCGACGATGAGAAATACCGGTTTCTCGGCGCCAGGCAGCAAGCGCTTGAGGAACTCCCGGAACACTTCTGCCGTTACCGTGCCGTCATGCAGCATGAACCGGAAATCACCACGCGCACTGGCCGCAGAAATCATGTTCAGCGAAAAACGCCGACCCGCTGCCCCAACTACCGGCGATTCCCCTTTGGATGCCCAAACCGCCCCTGTGTGGCGACCCGGGCGGATGCCCGATTCATCGGCAAAGTAAATCGTTGCTCCAACGCTTTTTGCTTGGGCACGGATCGCTGGATACGTTTCGGTTTCCCACTGGCTAACCAGCGCCGCATCCTGCTGCCAGGCTCGATACAGCGGCTTTTGCGCCGCAAAGCCCAGAACCTTCATGACCCGGCTGACCGAGGCAAGGGAAAGTTTTTTCCCAAATTCCTGTTCGATCAGCGCCGAGATTAACGACAGCGTCCACAAGCCAAAAGCAAACTTGAATTGCAGCGGCGTTTTGTCCCGCACGGCGCAGGCAATCCGGCACACTTCCTTGGCACTGAGCTTCGCTGGCCGGCCCGGTATCGGCTTAGCCAGCAGGGCATTCTGCCCGCCATTGGCAAAGCCTGCCAACCAGCGGAAAACGCTGCGTTTATTCACCCCGAAGGACAACGCAACACTGGCCACGTCTTGCCCCTCGCGAACCGCCTTCACCGCCAGCTGGCGCATCACCTGCAAGCTGTGGTGATCCAGCTTCCGGCCATCCGATGCCCTTTTGCATTTCATGCGCGTATTATATCATCGTTATGACAATATTTATGCAAAAGTTAGTCTGGCACCGATCATCAGCCATTCATAGTCCAGCTCTTTAATGAGCTGCCCCAGCAGAGACTCCTGTAAATTGCAATTAGCATGGCCGCCACGTGCACATGGGGCAAAATACTATTGCTGAGGCCAGATTTCACCGCAGCCAAAGAATTTCTGAAAAATTATTTTGACTGCATAGCAGTATGGTGGTGGCTTTAGGGCGAATTTGATTCATGTGCATACATTTGTGCATGAATCAAATTCGCTCGCTATAGCCTTATCCGCCTATTCGTTTCCCCTCTCCCATTGTGAAGATTGCGTCCAGCACACGTTTAGGTTTTCACGCCGGTTTCTTCTTCCACACCGGGTTCATCCAGCACATTCACGACACTTTCTTCATCTAATTCGTCAAACCGAGCCGACTCAATACGCTGGAAACGGGCGGTGATTTTGCGGCTGGAAATGTGGACTTCTTCCACATCCCTGTTCACCTGACCGATATGGCGAGCTAGCGCGCCCATCCGTTCGTCGAAACGCCCAAAATCTTTTGCCAACCGGCTCAGTTCTTCCTGGATCACATGAATCTGGCGGCGGGTTTCCACGTCTTTCAGCACTGCACGTGCGGTATTGAGCACTGCCATCAGGGTGGTCGGGGAGACGATCCATACCCGCCGCTCCTGCGCGTGAGCGACAATTTCGGGGTGCGAGGCGTGTAGTTCGGCAAAAACCGCTTCGGCGGGCAGGAACATCACCGCACCATCGGCGGTCGTGCCAGGCAGGATGTACTTGTCGGCAATGGCATCGACGTGGCGGCGCACATCGATACGGAAAGCCGTCTGTGCGGCTTTGCGGTCAGCCTGCGCCAACGCGGGGTCGAACATCCGATTGTAGTTTTCGAGCGGGAATTTGGCATCGATGGCGACCTTGCCCGTGGGCGGGGGTAGGTCGAGCAGGCAATCGGCACGGCTGCCGTTGGGCAACATCGCCTGAAAGGCAAAGGCATTCGGCGGCAGCGCGTTGCGCACCAGTGCTTCAAGCTGTACTTCACCAAACGCGCCGCGTGCGCGTTTGTCCCCCAGGATTTCCTGGAGGTTCACGACGCTGGAGGTAAGGGCCTCGATCTTTTTCTGCGCTTCGTCTATCGTCGCCAGACGGGTCATGACGCCGGTGAAGGTGTCGTTGGTCTTGCGCAAGCCTTCGTCGAGCCGGGTGTTGACTTGCCCGGTGAGCGTCTGTAACTGGCCTTCCACGCTGCGCGTGAGGGTTTCGATGGCACGCGACAACTGTATCGAAGCTGCCGTCAAGCCGTTCTGGAGCAGTTCGCGGTCGGCGCGGGCATGCTCCCCGATGCGGTCCGTCTGGCGTTCCAGCCCTTCGTGCAGGTCGCGCAACAGTTCCCGGTGCTGGTTGAGCGCATGGCGATCCAGCACTTCCGTCAGCAGGCGTTCGCGGCGGCCCGCTGTCACGGCTTGCCAAATTGACATTATGGCGATTCCAAGCAGGAGAATACCCCCCGCAAGGACAAGGGAAAGTTGCAGCAGCGGGTCACTCATCAACGATCACTCCGGGCAGCCTGCCCTGCCAAGCACATGCCGGACAAGTTCCACCCAGTACGCGATCCCAATGGGAAGGATGTCGTCGTTGAAATCATAAGACGGATTATGCAGCCCTATTTTGTTGCCCTGCCCGTCCCCGACCCGATCATTGCCGATCCATACATAAGCACCGGGTTTGTGCTGAAGATAAAAGGCGAAATCTTCCGCACCCGTACTTGGCCGCTCGCCGGTACGCACATGCTCGCGCCCCACGATTGAGGCAGCGGCCTGCTGGCAGCATGCAGCTTCAGCGGCGGTATTGATCGTCGGTGGATAGCTGTCGGCGCGTGCCGAAAAATTGATTTCCACACCGAAAGCCGCGGCGAAGCCTGCGCATAATTCGGTAAGGCGTGCGAGCGCCTTTTGCCGCACATCGTCGGAGAAACTGCGTAGGGTTCCGGATATCTCCGCATGGCTGGGAATGACGTTATAGGCATCCCCCGCGTGAAAACAAGTGACGGAAACCACGACGGCATCAAAAGGATCGATCGAGCGCGATACGATGCTTTGCATAGCCTGCACTAGCGCCGTCCCAGCATGGAGGGAATCGACGGTCATGTGCGGCATGGCCGCGTGCCCGCCAACGCCCCGGATATGGATATCGAAACGATCCGTCCCTGCCATGACTGGCCCGGCATGCACGGCAAACTCCCCGGCAGGTAGCCCCGGCCAGTTGTGCATGCCATAAATCGCTTCCATCGGAAACCGTTCGAAGAGGCCGTCCTCGACCATGACCCGCGCGCCGCCGTTACTCTCTTCTGCCGGTTGAAAAATCAGGTATACGGTTCCATCAAAATCGGGCGAGGCAGCAAGCAACCTTGCCGCCCCCAACAGCATCGCGGTATGGCCGTCATGGCCGCAGGCGTGCATACGGCCTTCAGAAACAGAGCGATGGGCAAAGCGGTTGGCCTCGACAATCGGCAGCGCGTCCATGTCGGCTCGCAAGCCTATCGCCCGTTTGCCACGCCCTGCGCGCAGCACCCCGACCACGCCGGTTTTAGCTAAACCGCGATGTGTTTCGATACCTAGCGCGGCCAGCTCGTGCGCGACCACATCTGCCGTGCGCGTTTCGCAAAAAGCCAGTTCGGGATGGGCATGCAAGTCGCGGCGGATAGCCTGCAAAGACATGCGCGCTTTGTGAGCGGAATCAAGGGTATTCATGGGCGAAAATGTGATGACGAAGAAAAAGGGAAATGCCCGAAAGTAGTAGAGTTTAGCTTTAAACCCGCAAAAATTGTAGGGAAATAGCGCCCAACCTGCGTTCATCACCCGAACAAAGCCAGCAGCCGTCTAGACAAATTATCAAGCATGAGTTGCGGCATATGTCCGGCTTTGCGTGCACCCTAG
>WQYV01000092.1 GCA_009781085.1 Betaproteobacteria bacterium | reverse complement strand
TCGGTCAGCACGAAACTCACGCGATCGTTGAATGTCAGCGCTAGACGTGTGGGCATCTTTCCGGCTGCGAGGTGGTTCTTGATTTCGTTGCCATCGAGCGGATGGTGGGCGTAGCGTACCGTCGCCTTTTCTTCACTGACTGAACGTAGCTCGCAATCCTGGTCAACGGTGAAACCCGCTGGCGCTTCGCCTGCCAGCCAATTAGCCATTACCGATCCAGGCGAACGGGCAGGGCGCAGCAGTGCAAGCGGGAAATCATCGAGCGCCTGACGCAGGCATTCGAGCACTTCCTCGGCTCGCGCTGTGCCCGATGTGTCGATTCCTAGCCACCCATCTACCGGGTCGATCCAGACCCAGGTGCGGCGGTGGCGGGTAAAGGCGCGTGGCATCAGCTCCCGTGTAACCTGTTCACGCAGGTCTTTCATCTGCACGCGTCCCGGTTTGTAGCCCAACTTTTCGGCAAGTGCTGCCGCACGGTCTTCTGCTTCCTGCCGTACTACCGAAGCTGGCAGTAGGCGCGATTCCACGCCAAGTGCAATCAGCCATTGCCGCCCAACCGAACGCAGCATGGCTCCGTCGTCGCGGGGCGATATCCACCCGCGCGACTCCATGTCCTGACTGCCGCAGGGCTGGAGCGGGCGCGCCTCCAGACACGCTTCGAGTTGCTTGGAAGTGATCCCCCATCCTGCCGGGAGTCGATAGAGTTGAAGATTTTTGAACCACATGAAAATGTTCCCTTTCAGGGTGTTTGCCGGATGAGGCGTTGATGGAGTTTGAGGCTCTCCCGAATCGTATCGAGAAACTCCTAGGCTTTGAGCCGGAGAGACCCAAAAACCGCGCATTCTAACAATTCTTTGCTATGCGTGAGCTTGCGCCCGAAGTCGTCTAATATATGAATGTGTGAACAAGTGCGCAGACAATCCCGGCCTGTTCCAGTTGGTCACGACGGTCATGCGTGTGTCTCTTGGGGAAGGAGAAAATGCAATGGCAAGGTATGAAATCGGGATTATTCCAAGACCTAGGAAGCTTGGTGGTGGATGGATCCTGCGGATGACGCGCGACGGCGAGGAAGTGGAGGCTGGGACGTTTCCCCTGGAAGCGTTCAACGGCGATGAGGTCGCTTCTTACAATGCAGCCCAGAAAAAGGGCGTTGAATGGCTGAATTCGCAGCCACAAGGGGAACGCAGTGGCTCTATGTAGCGGGTTTCATGGGGTTTTTTGCGGCTCTGCAGCAAAGAGACCATCAAGTTTTTCGCGTGAACCGGCATAGTCCTCGCGTTCTTCGATGCGTTGTTGCAGGTAAGCTTCGAGGCGCGGGAACATCGCAATGGCGTGATCCAGCAACAGGTCACCACCAGGCTGGTAGGCACCGACGGCGATGATGTCGTGCGAACGCTGGTAGCGGGAGAAAAGCTGCTTGAACTGGCGCACGCGGTCAAATTCTTCGTCGCCGATCAGGCCGTGCATCGCACGTGAAATCGACTGTTCGATGTCAATGGCTGGATAGTGACCTTGGTCGGCAAGCGTGCGGGTGAGGACGATGTGCCCGTCGAGGATGGCGCGTGCTGAGTCGGCAATGGGGTCTTGCTGGTCGTCGCCTTCCGCAAGCACGGTGTAGAAGGCTGTGATGGAACCGCCGCCCTCCGGGCCATTGCCGGCGCGCTCGACGAGCGCGGGCATGAGAGCGAACACCGAGGGCGGGTAGCCGCGTGTGACCGGCGGTTCGCCAATGGCAAGCGCGATTTCGCGTTGAGCCATTGCGAAACGGGTCAAGGAATCCATCACCAGTAAAACCTGTTTGCCTTGGTCGCGGAAATATTCAGCGATGCTTGTAGCGTAGGCCGCACCTTGCAGGCGCATGAGGGGGCTTGTGTCCGCTGGGGCGGCGACGACGACAGAGCGCTTCAGCCCTTCCCCGCCCAGGTTCTGTTCGATGAATTCCTTGACCTCGCGCCCCCGTTCGCCAATGAGCCCGACGACGATGAGGTCGGCTCCAGTGTAGCGCGCCATCATGCCGATGAGTACGGATTTGCCCACGCCGGAACCCGCAAAGAGCCCTAGCCGTTGCCCGCGTCCGACGGTGAGCAGCCCATTGATGGCGCGGATGCCTACGTCGAGCGGCTCGCGGATGGCGGAACGGTTGAGCGGGTTGATTGGTCGGCCTTGAAGGGAACGGGTTTCTTCAGTGTGAAGGGAACCGAGCGAATCCAGCGGGCGGCCTGCGCCATCAATGACCCGGCCCAGCAGGGCTTCGCCTACCGGCAAGTGCTTGGCGCGGTAGGATGAGCGGCGGCGGGGGTTGAGGCGTTGGCCTGGTATGAGTGGCGGATAGCTGGTTTCCACGGGTAGAACCAGCGCGCCAGGAAAGAGGCCAAACACGTTGTCCGTGGGCATCATGAAAAGTTTTTCGCCGCTGAAACCAACAACCTCGGCTTCCACAGTGCCACCGCCCGGAGCCATGACCCGACAGCCGGAACCCAGGGGCAGCCTGAGGCCGGAAGCTTCCATCACCAACCCATTGACTCGGGTAAGCCGCCCCGCGTTCTGGAACGGGTTGACGGTTTCGACCTGTCGGCGGACATCTTCCATGAACGTCCGCCAAAGTTTGGTGTGCTTTATCCGGTGCGCGGCAGGTTTCATTAGGAAGGCTCTGAGGGTGCGTCCGGGGCGGTTGGTGCGGAGGATGCAGCATCCACGGAGGTTGAGTCAGGTTGATCGTTTTTTTTCGCGGAAGGGGCACTTTTCTTTGGCTTTTTAGGCGGTGCAAGTTTTTCTGTAGATGGATTATCGCTTGCCCGCCGCGTTTTCGTCCTACGATCGCCCGCAGGAATCCACGGAGAGTGTTCCCGGCCCAGACTTTCGATCGTGCGCCGCCAACGCGTTTCCATCGTAGCGTCGATCTGCGCGCCTGGTGTTTCCACCCGACAGCCGCCTCGGGAAACGGATTCGTCCTCAACCAATACGTGCTCCGCCTGGTTAAGCGCTTCGCCAAGGTAACGTTGGGCAAGCGCAATATCATCCGGGTTGAGGTGAATCTGCGCACGGGATTGAGGCAGGGACTGCAATACGGTGCGAGTGGCACTCACGACGGCTTCCGGTTCCACGGCCAGTGTGTGCTGGAGGATTTTGCGGGCAAGTTCAACGGCAAGCGACACTAACTCTTCAACAATTTCAGTATCGAGCTTTGCAAGCTCTTGTTCGAGTTGAACAGCCAGTTCGCGCAGTTGGCGGGCTTCTCTTTCGGCGGTGGTTCTGCCTTCTGAAAGTCCGGCTTCGCGCCCTTCCTTGAAACCTGTTTCCCTGCCTTCGGGATAACCTATCTCGCGTCCCTCGACCAAACCTTCCTCGAAACCGTTGCGGCGCGCTTCTTCATGGATTTGCTCAATTTCCTCCACTGTTGGCAGGTGTAGGGGAGGTTGCAGTACGGTTTCGTCTTCTTCTTTGGCTGGGGGTGGGGCTGTTTCCGGCAGCCCTTTTACGGCGGGTGGTGGGGAAATGACCAGTTCGGGCTCAGGCGCGGGCACGGATTCCGGCTCGGGCACGGATTCCGGCTCGTTCCCCTGGGACGATCCGAAATCCGGTGGCTCCCATCGGCGGTACGCGCCTACGGCTTGATGGCGTGCGAAGGAAACGGTTTTGTTCATGGCTGTTCAGAAACCTTCTCACGCCCCTTCGGTGCACCCTCTCCCGCTTGCGGGAGAGGGGATGGTGAATAGCCTCAGGGAAAACTGGCTGTTAGACGAAAGCATCGTCGCCTCCCTTGCCGCCGACGATGACACGGCCTTCCTCGGAAAGCCGGTGGACAGTCTTGAGGATTTCCTTCTGTTCGGTTTCGACTTCCGAGAGGCGTACCGGGCCTTTGGCTTCGAGGTCTTCGCGCAAAATCTCGGCCGCACGGCTCGACATGTTCTTGAAAATTTTCTCGCGCAGTTCGGTCGATGCGCCCTTGAGGGCAACGATGAGCGAATCGGACTGGACTTCGCGCAAGATGGTCTGGATGCCACGGTCGTCGATGCCGAGCAAGTTCTCGAACACGAACATTTCATCGATGATTTTCTGCGCCAGTTCAGCATCGTATTCGCGCACGTTGTCGAGAATGGCTGTCTCGGCAGCCGAACCCACGAAATTGAGGATTTCGGCAACGTGCCGCGCCCCCCCCATGGCTGATTTCTTGGCCGTGTGTGCGCCGGAAAGCATGGCGGTGAGGGACTCGTTGAGTTCTTTTAAGGCTTGCGGCTGTACGCCATTGAGTGTGGAAATTCTTAGAACTACGTCATTACGCAGGCGATCCGAGAAGTTTTTGAGAATTTCTCCCGCCTGATCGTAACCGAGGTGGACGAGGATAGTGGCAATGATTTGCGGGTGTTCGTTCTTGATGAGGTCGGCGGCGGTGGAGGCGTCGAGCCATTTCAGGTTTTCGATCCCAGCGGTGTCGGAGCCTTGCAGCACGCGGGCGATGAGGTTGGCAGCCCGCTCGTCCCCGAGCGCCTTGGTCAGCATCTCGCGGATTTGTTCCTGGTCGGCGTGGACGGACGCACCTTTGCTGAGATGGTCTTCGAGTTCGTCCAGGATAGGCTCAAGCTTTGCGCGCTCCTGCGCGGGCATGTTTGCCATTTTCAAGCCGAGTTTCTGCACTTCGCGCGGGCCAAGGTGCTTGAGGACACCTGCAGCCTCATCGGTTCCGAGTGCGACGAGCAACAGGGCAGATTTTTCCAATCCTTCATCGGCTGGGGTAGTCGAGAGGCCTATGCTCACTTATGGGCTCCTTCTTCATTGACACCAAGCCAATGATTAAGTAGCTCGGCGATGCCTTTCGGGTTTTCGCGGGCTATCTGGCGTATGCGCTCCAGGCGCGCTTCGAAAGTATTGTTGCGCAGGGCGGCCTCGGAGAGCTCGACGGTTTCTTCCATCTCTGCGTCTTTTGCACCTTTTTCTGTGCCTTCTGCGCCCTCCTCCATTTCCTCCTCTTCCCTGTCCGTCCTCCTACCTTTCCTGGCCTTAGCCGAACTGGGTTCTTCAGGCTTCGGCGGCGGGGCGACGGTGCGTAGCAGCGGGCGGATGATCCCAAAATACACAAAAAGGAAGAGGATGAGCAGCCCCAGATATTTGCCGCCCTCAAAGCCCAACGCGATCATTTGCGGGTCTTTCCAAACGGGAACCTGTCGCTCGGCCGCTATTTCCGCAAACGGGCTTCCAATCACACTGATAGTGTCGCCACGCGTGGCGTTGTAACCGACGGCGTCACGGACGAGGCTGGTGATGCGGGTGATTTCATCGTCGCTAATAGGCATGGGCTGCGCTTCTCCGGTGGGCATCTGCATGGCACGATGGTTGATGACCACGGCTACCGACAGGCGTTTGACCTGTCCCAGTGACTGTTTGACGTGCTGGATTGTGCGATCCAGTTCGTAGTTGATGACCGCTGAACGGTTATTGCTAAGCGTCTTCTGCACGCTGCCTTGCGGCGGCACGGGAGGGATGGTGATCGGTGCGGTGGCTGGGACGGGGGGCTGGTTGGTGAGCGCACCAGGTACGCCTTGCGGGCCTTCGTCGCGGTTTTGCTGCTCGTTGGTCTGCTGGCTGCGGATGGCTTGTTCGGGAGCTGGGTTGGGGCGGTAGGTCTCGGCAGTCTGTTCGACTTTGTTGAAGTCGATGTCCGCTGTGACCTGGGCACGGAAGTTGTCCTTGCCGTACATAGGGGTGAGGATGTTTTCGACGCGGCGGATGAGTCCGGTTTCGATTTCTTCGATGTAGCGCAGTTGCGCGGGATCCAGTTCAGAGCGCCGCGCCTGCTCTTCGCCTGTCAGCAGGTTGCCATCCTGATCGATGATGCTGACGCCGGAATCGTTCATCTTGGGGACGGAAGACGATACCAGATGCACGATACCGGCTACCTGGTTGCCGTCCAGCACTCGGCCAGGGCGCAGTTGCACCATGACCGAGGCGGTTGGTTTCTGGTCGTCGCGCAGGAAGGATGTCTGCTTGGGCATCGCCAGATGCACGCGGGCAGCCACTACAGAGGCAAGCGATTGGATGGTACGTGCAAGCTCACCTTCCAGGGCGCGCTGATAGGCAACCTGTTCATTGAATTGCGAGACGCCGAGTTTTTGCGTGTCCATCAACTCGAAGCCGACTAGCCCGCCCTTGGGTAGCCCTGCAGCCGCCAGCCGTAGGCGGGTTTCATAGACGACGCCCGCGGGCACGAGGATGGAACGGCCATCGCTGGAGATGCTGAAGGGGACATTCTGCTGTTGGAGGGCATTGATGATTTCGCCGCCATCCTGATCCCCAAAATTACTAAACAGTACCGCTTGGTTGGGCGCACGGTTCCACAGAGCGGTTCCGACGATAAGGGCAATACCCAGTGCCAGTGCAGCGGCGGCGGCGATACGTTGCCGCTGGTCGAGTGCTTTGATGTTGAAAAACGCCTGTTGCAGGCGTCCACGCAGTGAAGTTGGCGGGAACGCAGTGGGTGCAGCGTGTGTTTCTGGCAGCACTGGAGGCACATCGGCAACGATATCGGCGGCAATGTTGCCTGCGGTGTTTTCGGCAGCAGCCATGTTCCTTACTCTCTACACCAAGCCCTTTGACGGAGATGGACATTGTCCGCTGCCCCCGTAAACGGCGTTGCCCGAAAAGCGGCATTTTTTACTAGCTGTTCGCCGATTGGCATGGAAGCATGCGGCTCTAAAGTTCGACCATGAACACGCCATGCACGGGACGCACGGAACATTTTCCATGACTTCATCCGAGGTATCCCTCCCAGACCGGATGGACGAACCACCCTCCGCCGCGCAGCTTGCGCAGGCCTTTGCCGTTTTCAGCCGTGCCTCGGAAGAACTATCTGGCGCATACAATGCGCTCCAGGCGCAAGTCGAACAATTAAGCGAACGCTTCAAAGTGCTGATGGGCGCATTGCCTGCCGCCGTAGTGGTGCTTGGCCGCACAAGCCGTATTGAGCAAGTCAACCGCGTGGCGGGGTTGCTGCTCGGCGAAGGACTGGTCGGGCGCAACTGGGAAGAAATGGCCGCCGCCCTCCAGCCAAGCGAAACACCAGGCGAAATGATCCTGCCTCACGCCGGTGGCCAGCGGCGGTTGGTGGTTTCCGAAACCGTGCTTGATTCTGGCGAAGGGCGCATTCTTCTCTTGAATGATGTCACTGAAACACACCGGATGCGGCAGGCGGTGGAACGTAGCGAACGGTTGGCGGCAATGGGCGAGATGGTAGCGGGTCTTGCGCACCAGTTACGCACGCCCTTATCGGCAGCCCTGCTCTATACCGGCAACTTGCGCCAACCTGACCTTGGCCACGCTGAACGCCTGAAAGTTGCAGAGCGCGCCATCGAACGTCTGCGCTACCTTGAACGGTTGATCCGCGACATGCTACTTTTTGCGCGTGGCGATAGCCTTGGGCGGCAGGATTTCAATGTTGGCGAACTGCTGGCTGAACTCGTCCATACCTTGGAGCCGCTTGCCAAAGCGCGCCAGGTCAATTTCTGGAGCCACTGCGATTGCGAGGGCGCAATCGTGCATGGCGACCGCAAGGCGTTGGGCGGTGCTATCGCCAACCTGATCGAAAATGCAATCCAGGCCACTGCTGGGGGCGGCACGGTGAGTTGCAACGTTGTACGCGCCGATTCCTGCCAGAGTGACCAAACGGGAGAAGAACTGCACTTCATCGTTCGCGATAGCGGTGTCGGCATTGCCCCGGAATTGCAGGTGCGGCTTTTTGAACCCTTTTTTACGACCCGCACCGAAGGGACTGGGCTTGGGCTTGCCATTGCGCGGGGCGTGGCGCGGGGGCATGGTGGGGACATCTTGTTGGAATCCGTGCCTGGCGAGGGTTCCTCTTTCATCCTGACCCTGCCCTTGTTGCCGCCCGACTGGTTGCGCCACGACCGGCGTAGCGGGGAAGGAGATCGGCGGCGCGTTGGCCGGCGTGCGTGCGACAACATCACTAACCCACAGGCGCAGCCTCCCGCGCCTATGCCAGCCTGTGTCGGGGTTGGAGCCCCGATACCATGATCGGACAACTGAACATCCTGATCGTCGAAGACGACGCAGCCCTGCGCGACGCGGTATGCATGACCCTGGAGATGGCCGGTCATGGTGTAACCGGAGCCGGTGGTGGCCCAGCGGCGCTCTCCGAACTTGAGCGCAAGCACTTCAACCTCGTTGTCTCCGACTTGCGTATGCAACCGATGGACGGGCTGGAACTGCTGGGTGAAATCCGGCGCCGCCAGTCACACCTGCCGGTGTTGCTAATGACCGCCTACGGGGACGTCGATAAAGCCGTGGCAGCGATGCGCGGCGGGGCATGCGACTTCCTGATGAAACCCTTCGAGCCGGAAATGCTTTTGGAATGCGTGCGCCGTTATGCCGCCACGCCGCCCGAAGCGGACGATGTGATTGTCGAGGATGTCCATACCCGCCAATTACTTGCGCTGGCCGACAAAGTGGCCGATAGCGATGTTACCGTATTGCTCATTGGTGAATCCGGTGTGGGCAAGGAAGTGTTTGCGCGCTACATCCATCATCATTCTCCGCGAAGTAAAGCGCCGTTCGTGGCGATCAACTGCGCGGCCATCCCGGAAAACCTGCTCGAAGCTACGCTTTTCGGTTACGAGAAAGGTGCATTTACCGGCGCGCAGAGCGGGCAGCCTGGCAAATTCGAGCAAGCCCAGGGCGGTGTAATCCTGCTTGATGAAATTTCCGAAATGCCGCTTGGCCTACAGGCGAAGCTCCTGCGGGTCTTACAGGAACGCGAAGTAGAGCGCGTTGGCGGTAAAAAACCGATCCCCTTGGACATCCTTGTGTTGGCAACCAGCAACCGGAATATGGAACAGGAAATCGCACGCGGGCGCTTTCGCGAGGACTTGTACTACCGGCTGAACGTTTTCCCGCTCCTCATCCCGCCGCTACGTGAGCGTCCGGACGATATCGTGCCGTTGGCGCGGCATTTTCTCGCGGGTCATGCCCGACGGTCCGGGCGGCAAGTCCGGTTCTCACCCGAAGCCGAGGTACTGCTACGGCGCTATGCCTGGCCGGGTAACGTGCGTGAACTAGAAAACACCACGCAGCGTATCCTGATCCTGACCCCCGGCGACACAGTCAGTACCGAAACGTTGCGCGTTTGCCTGCCGCATTGGCAGGACGAAGGTGATGTGCGCAGGTTCGGCGACGGAAACGGCAGGCATCTGCCGGAATACTCTGCCGCAGTTGGGGCGGCAAGTTTGCCTCCCGTTGCAGGTGAAGGGGCAACTCGCCCCTTTAGCATGGCAAATTTTGCCGTAACTAGCACGCCTGCGGGCTCTGCTCCGCATCTCATCAATATGCGCGACTTCGAACGCGAGCACATCTTGGGCACGTTGCGGGAAATGGGAGGTTCTCGTAAGAAGACCGTCGAAAAACTGGGTATCTCTGAGCGCACCTTGCGTTACAAACTTCAGCAATACCGAGAAGAAGGTTACGAAGTCTGAATAAAACGGCCTAGTGGCATGAGGGTTGCTTTGCTATGCTCAAAACAGAAAATCCTTTCACGGAGCGAGGATGATGGATACGCGCGGAATCGAGCAAATGCTCTCCGAACTACGCGCAATGTCGCAGGTGGCGCAGAACAAACCCGTTCAGGCTAATGAACAGCCTGCTGGGGGGGTTAGTTTTGCTGAAGTGCTCAACGACGCGCTCAAGGACGTAAGCGCCGCCCAACAGGAAGCCCGTTCGATGGCGGAAGACTTCTCCGCCGCCGATTCCAGCGTCAACTTGCAGGACGTGATGGTGAACCTGCAAAAAGCCAACCTCTCGTTCCAACAAATGGTACAGGTGCGCAACCGACTAGTATCCGCTTATCAGGACATTATGAATATGTCGGTGTGAGGCGGAGGCGCAGGCAGAAGCTGTG
>WQYV01000091.1 GCA_009781085.1 Betaproteobacteria bacterium | reverse complement strand
TTGGCCCTCTCTTCGCCTGTGTTGTAGCAAAAGGCCGTTTTCCAACCGTATTCCGCCATTTTGCGAACAATGGCCGCACCAAGCGCTCCGCTGCCGCCGGTAACAAAAACACTTTTCATGGCACTTTCTCCTGCCCAAGCACATACGCTACAAGATTCATGAAGGTCTTCACACGAAAAGTTCCCGGTAGTTTGTTGACGGGCATGTCGGAAAAAAGCTCACCCTCCGGCACTTCGGGCATGGCTTTCCTGAATTCCACCACAGCCGCTTCGGTATAACGCTCGTTGACGATCATGGGCGTGTCACCTAACGCTTGCTGGGTGCGGCGCTCAAGGTCTCTCGGATTGACGTGCACGTTGAAACGCTCTTCAAGCCGAAAGATCAGATCTAGAAAATCGAGGGAGTCCGCCCCAAGGTCCGCGATGAGGCGATCCGATTCGTAAATTTCGGGCAGGTCTTTTTCCAAAGTCTGGCGGATGCACTCGCACACACCTTCAAATAACTCATGCTCGGTCATGACAATACCTTTTTGTACCCTAGAGCGATTAAAAGGATAAGTGAGTCCCGCTTGGGAATATCCAATAAATCCTCCATCTCGCGCCACATGGTCAGGGAGCCGGTCAGGCAGCATGCGCCAAGGCCGATGGTTTCAGCGGCCAGCAGCAGGCTGAAGGAAGACATAGCTGCCGAAAGTTCCCCCCCCCAGATCAGCGGTGCTTTTTTTCCGGCCAATTGCTCCATAAAGGCAGGCGCTTTGCGGCACGTCACTATCGCCAGGGTTGGTGCCTCGCTAAACCAGAAAAAATTCTTACCGTAGCGTTCTGTCTCTTCACGGACAAAAGGAGAGGGTATGCTTTGGCAAAAAGCGGCAAAAGCTTCCTGCCCCCGTGCGGCCAAGCACCGTATAGTGGCTTGGTCTGTAATGAAACGGCATTGCAAATGCCGGTTCCCACCCGCCTGCGGGGCAAGGGCAAAAGCGTCAGACAGATGTTGCAGCGCCTTCTCGTCCACCGGGTCGGGGGTAAAGAAACGGCAGGAGTGCCGGGATTTCAAAAGCTGCATAAGCTTGTCGTAGTTTTCAGTCATATTCCCATTCCTCCGTCCACGGGCAAAACAATACCATTGATATAACCTGCATCCTCCCCGGCTAGAAAGGCCACTGCCTTGGCTACTTCCTCAGGTTTGCCGAAGCGGTGGCAGGCGATGTGCGAAAGCAACGCTTCGCCGTATTCGGCTCGTATGCGTGCCGTCATGTCTGACACGATGACGCCAGGGGCCACGCAGTTGACAGTAATGCCCTTGCGCCCTACCTCCAGGGCAAAGACGCGAGCCATGCGCTCGATGCCTGCCTTGGACACAGCATAGTTGATCTGCCCGCGCCCACCGACCCGTCCGGCGATGGATGAAAGATGGATGATACGGCCATAATGTCGGCGCAACATTGGCGGCAGCGCTGCTTGCGTCAGGCGGAAAGCGAAATCCAGATTGATATCGAGCACGGAACGCCATTCTTCAGAGCCGAGCGCAGCGGCACTGCCTTCATGGTTTACGCCCGCTGCGTTAACCAGGATGTCCAGGCCACCGTGATGTCCGGTCACGGTGCGCATGGTTTCTGCCAAATCCACGCCGGGGTGCAATTCCACGGCAAAACCGCTCAATTCGGCGGCTAGTGTTTCGGCCTCCTGGTGCCTGGTCGCATACCCACAGGCCACACGCGTGCCATGGGCATATAGCTCGCGGCACACCGCACGACCCAATACGCCTGTTGCTCCGGCGATGAGTGCTACCCGTTTCATATTTCGCCCCGCGTCAAGATGAGGGTGGCATTTTGTCCGCCGAACCCGAAAGAATTGGTCAGGACGCATTCGACTTCGCAGGACAAAGCCTCACGCCTGACGTGCATCAGTTCGCACCCAACCCCCACCGTGTCGAGGCCGATATTCGGAGGGATGATTCCGCGCAGTAGGGTGTAGATGCAGGTGATGGCCTCTATGGATCCAGCAGCGGCGATCGAATGCCAGCATGGACTTGACGGCGGTCACCGGCACTTTCTGCCAAGTGTCGGCGAACACGCGGCGGATGGCTGCCGCTTCCACTGGATCATTGAGCTGGGTTCCCGTGCCATGGGCGTTGATGTGATCTACAGCCTGCGGCAGGAGCTTCGCATCACACAGAGCCGCCAACATGGCCCGGGCCGCCCCATCTCCGTCCGGATCCGGGGCACTGAGACCGTGGGCGTCCAGCGTCGCGCCATAGCCGCACACTTCGGCATACAGCGTTTTGCCAAGGGATAGAGCCTTCTCCCGCTCTTCCAGCACCACAAAGCCTGCGCCTTCGCCCAGCACGAGGCCAGAACGACTCGCATCAAAGGGGCGGCAAAATGCCTTGCCGGGCACGGGATTACCTAGGGCGGGTGCGCCGAGCAATTGAAAACCGCCTACGCCCAAGGGATTAATCATGGAATCAAAACCCCCGGCCAAGGCTAGGGAACAGCGTCCGCCCCTCACGGCATGAAATGCTTGCCCGATGGTTTGAAGGCCTACGGCACAGGCAGAACAGTTGGTCACGGCCTGCCCTCCTCTGCCATAACGTGTCTGAATGGCGCGCAACGCAGCGTCCAGGGGCAGTCGCCAGGGATGAGTAACGAGATGCCGGAAAAAGGCTTCTGGGCATTCCGACGGAGACTCCACCGAAAATTCCTTGAAAAAAAAGGTCTCAAGGCTAGTGCCAATATGGATGCAGTCATCTGGGGAAAAAGCCTTGACCCCGGCCATGCTCAAGGCTTCGGCGGCAGCGGTCAGGGCAAAGCCTACCTTGGGGTCGCGTTCCGCCAAAGCTTGTTCGTGTTCGTGGGCAAAGGATAGAGCCTCTTTGACCTCTCCGGCATAACGCACCTCCAAGCCAGAGGCGTCAAAATGACTGATGGGCGCAATGCCGTTGCAGCCTTGGCCGAGGGCGTCAAAGAATGCCTCCACCCCCGTGCCGATGGGGGAAACGATGCCGAAGCCGGTAATAACCACGCGCCGCATTATGCTGCCTCAAACGAAAAACTGTGCTTGCCACAACCACGCAAGCGGCAGGGCAACCCCAGAAGAGGAGCCAAGATGACCAGGAGGAGCGGCGCGGCAGCCAGGGTGCGTCCGATCACTGGAGCCAGAGGGTCGTCGGGGCGCGCATCCTCTTGCGGCGAAGTAACAAGGCGTAAGCTGGAAAGCCGGGAAAAGAGCCGTTCTGTGGTTGAGGTGTTTGTTCGTTCCAGCACCAGGCAGGCGGCTCCCGGCGCAACGACCTCCCCAGGTGCGATGAAATCGGACGAAGCAAGCCCCACCATACTTGCAGGATGTGAAGGGGTATCAGATGCTACGACGACAGCGGCGTCAATAGAGCCTTCGCCCAAAGCATGGGCCGCCTCTAGCAAAGCGAAGGCGGTTTGATCTTCCCAAGGGGTGTAGATACCGTTGTCTCCCTTGATGCCTTCCAGCACGGAAACAATACAGGCCGGCATGTTGGCCAGGGTGTGAAATGACCAGAGCGGATGGATAGTGTGCAGTCCATCCCGGCTGAACCGGCTCAGGGAGAAAGAACCCTCCTCGTCCAGAGAAGCGCGCAGCAGTTTTGCGCTGGCCGCGATGTCCATGGCGGCCAACCCCACACCGGCGTAGAGGCCTATGCGTTCGGGCGCAACGCCGCGTGCGGGCAAATCGGCCTCCTCCAGCGCTTCGCGGGCAGCCGCAGCGGCCAGTTCCGCTTGGCGGGACATGAACTTGCGCATACGCCGATCCGTTATGCGGCCACACAAATCCAGTTCTTGTCCCTGCGCGGCAAGGCAGTCGCTATAAGGAGTACCGGCCAAAAAAGGGAAAGGCTCGCCTTGCACGCGGCTGCCTGCCTTCACTGCGGCGAGGGTAGCCGCGCACGACGCCCCCAGGCATGTCACCATGCCCGACCCGATAATACGAACCTCAGGAACGTTTTGCATTTGCCAACCAAGTTGCGAGAATGCCTTCGCGGATAGCATCCTGCGTAGGGTTGCCAAAGGTGTGAAACGAAAAAAGCAACATGCATTCCGCCACGGATGCCTCCCCCACCGAGGCTGAAGCCGCGATTCTGCCGCCCAGTTCATTGATCTGCGAGATGGAGCACGCATACCGCAACTGGCAGCCGGGATACACCGGTTGCCGGAATTTCGCCTTTTCCACCACGCTCATGAGGGCTTTGATTTTGATATCCCGCTGCTTCATGGTCTCTTCGAGCAATAGACCCGAGAGTTGAGCCATGCCTTCGATGATAAGCACGCCGGGCATGATGGGTTTAAGCGGAAAATGGTCGTCAAAAAAATCTTCGCTCAGGCTAACGTTCTTGACCCCAATTGCACCGACACCCGGCTCCCACTCCAAGATGCTGTCCACAAGCAGAAAACGCATATATATTCCCTATGCTCGGCTTTTCAATGGGCTATATCGCAAAAATAATTGTGTGGCACTATACCTTAGACCTGTCGCCTTTGATCGACTGTTTCGATGGGCTCGTTGTCAGTTGGTCAATCGGCACGCGCCCGGATGTTGAACTGGTAAATACCATGCTGGATGCAGCCATCGAATCGGTGGTCAACAGCAACGAGCGGCCTGTGATCCACTCCGATCACGGTACACGCTATCGCTGGCTCGGATGGCTCTCACGGGTGCGCGATGTCAAGCTAATCCGTCCGATGTCACGTAAAGGATGCTCGCCCGATAACGTGGCCTGCGAAGGCTTCTTCGGGCGGCTAAAAACGGGGTTGTTCTATTCTCGGGACTGGCAGGCTACTACCGTTGAGCAATTTATCCAGTATTCGTTTGTACTGCCCACATCGGTTCCCCACCTAGTCCCCCACCTCAAATTTTCTACCTTAGACAGAAATTTGATGAGATCATATGATAAATAGATTTATTGTCGAAAGCTTGTGTTTCTTGTATTTATAGGAGTTTCGAGCCAGAATGAGACGCTGAGATATGCAAATAATTGTACCGCCCTCTCTGCAAAAATTTTAATAAGTTCAATATCTTATATTCATAAAATTTATCTAAAAAACATAAACCCTTACATTAAATTTTGTAGCGTTTACGCCAATTTCCCGGGTGCTTCCTCGCATAGGGGTCGAGCCTTTTGGCTTTAGTCACAAAAAAATTGGCGCATTGGTTGCGGCACTTGGATGAATCGGCCTACAAATCTTTAATTATGAGGTGTAGTGCCTTTCATGATATAAGGCATGCTTTAAAGACAAGCATCTGTTTTTCGATCCATGCCCTTTGGCTTTTACATCATCATGGTGGCGCAGTTTTTCTCTGCGCTCGCCGACAATGCGATTCTCATCATCGCCATTGATATCCTCCGGAATGTCGGTGCAACCGAAGAATACGAGCCGCTTCTAAAGTTTTCTTTCTCCGCCTTCTACGTTGTCCTGGCGGCGTTCGTAGGGGCGTTTGCCGATTCGATGACGAAACGGCGGGTCATGTTCATCAGCAACTCGGTCAAGATCGGCGGCTGCCTGTTGCTTTTCATCGGCGTCCATCCAGTATTGGCTTACGCCATTATTGGGTTTGGCGCTGCAACCTATTCCCCAGCCAAATATGGCATCCTGACCGAATACCTGCCCCATCGCCTACTGGTGGTAGCCAATACCTGGATCGAAGGGTTGACCGTTGGGGCGATTATCTTGGGACAGCTTATCGGAGGTCAACTGACCAGCAAAGGACTCATTGCCTGGTTCAGCAGTTTCGGCCTGTCTCTGTTCGACGGTGCGCATGCGGGCATCACCATCGTCGGCATACTTTACCTGATCGCCGCCATTTTCAACCTATTCATCCCCGATACCGGCGTCGACCATAAACCCCTGCGCACCAACCCCCTCTACCTGCTGCACGATTTCTGGCATTGCCTCAAGCTCCTGTGGCGCGACAAACTAGGCCAAATTTCGCTCTCAGCCACAACGCTGACCTGGGGCGTGGCAGGGGTTCTGCAATTGCTCGTCCTCAAATGGGCCGAATACAACCTCGGGCTGAAAAACCTGCAAGAACAAACCCGCATGACCGGCGTGGTGGCCCTTGGGGTAGCCATCGGCGCTGTCGTGGCGTCACGCATTAGTTTGCGCCGCTCGGTAACGGTCTTTCCGGTCGGCGTCCTCATGGGCCTTTCCCTTCTCACCATGCCGTTCATCACCAACGTCTACGTGGCAGCCATCACGCTGATTTTCATCGGCGCGTGCGGCGGCTACTTCGTCGTCCCGATGAACGCCCTGCTCCAGCATCGCGGCCACATACTGATGGGGGCAGGACATTCCATTGCGGTGCAGAACTTCAATGAGAACCTGTCGATCTTGGTGATGAACGCCATTTACATGGGGCTGCTCTACCTGATGAGCCAGGGCATTCACCTAAACCTGGACATCAAAGGCACCCACCCGGGACTGAATTTCAGCCCGAACATGGATATCAATGACATCGTCGTTGCCTTTGGCATTCTGGTGGCGGTGACGATGCTCCTGATCCGGCGATGGCACAACCTCAACCAAAAGCGCCACAATGTCATGGCGCAGCTCGATAACATACACTGACGGCCTGCCAGCCCTACTGCCCTTCTGCCACGATGCGCCGCGCGAAGCAGAGGTCTTCCCACGCCTTGCCCTTGTCCAGCGGATTGCGTAGCAGGTAGGCCGGATGATAGGTGACGATCACGGGCACGCCGTCACGCTCGAAGCGTTTTCCACGTGCGGCGGCGATGCTGATCTCACGCCCAAGCAGCGCCTGTGCCGCTGGACGGCCAAGCGCCACCAATAACCGGGGACGGACGAGCGCGACCTGCCGGTCGAGAAACACTGCGCAGGCGGCGATTTCCGCAGCTTCAGGCGTGCGGTTGTGCGGCGGGCGGCATTTGACGGCGTTGGCGATGTAAACATTTTCGCCACGTTTGAGGCCAAGAGCCGCCAGCATGTGGTCGAGCAACTTCCCAGCCTGACCGACGAAAGGTTCGCCGCGCCGGTCTTCTTCCACACCAGGCCCTTCGCCGATGAACATCCAATGTGCCTGGCGGTCACCCACGCCGGGGACGGCTTGGGTGCGCTTTTCGCACAGCACGCAGCTGCGGCAAGCGCGAATGGTTTCTTCGAGTTCCTGCCAATCCATCGCGGCAATGCGAGATGTATCAGCACGTTCCTGACTCAAGTCTGACCATTCGTTCCCCTCTCCCTTTTCCCCTGCCCCTCTCCCACTAGTGGGAGAGGGGAGTATGAGCCCCTCGCCCGCTTGCGGGAGAGGGTGCCCAAAAGGGGCGGGAGAGGGCGAAATTTCTCCCGCGTCAGCAGTTTCGGCTGCAGTCCGCAGGCGCCACAGCGGCGCAAGCCCCATTTCCCGGAGAATGGCAGAACGGCGTAGGTTCATAGTTCGAGCTTCATCACGATGGCATCCTCACGCCCATCCCGAGATGGGTAATACCCCTTGCGCTGGGCAATTTCGACGAAACCCGCACGCCGGTAAAACGCGATGGCACCCTGGTTGGAGGGGCGCACTTCGAGGAAAAACTGCCGTATGCCGTCCTCCTGGGCAGTAGAAAGCAGGTATCCGAGCAGGCTGCTACCTAGGCCGCGCCTCTGTGCGGCGCGTATCACGCTGATATTGAGTAGATGGGCTTCGTCAAGTACATCGAGCACAACCGCGTAACCAACGGGTTCATCGGTATCGCGCATCATCCAACAGGCATACCCGGCAGCCAGCGAATCAGCAAAATTTCTCCGGCTCCACGGGAAACGGTGCAGGATAGCTTCCTGCTCCACGACCCAATCGAGGTCATGGTCGGTCATTGGTATGAAGCTCAACGAGCATGCCGTCATGCCCTGTTCCCCCGCGTCAAGCGCTCCGCCACGGTTAGCGCGACCTTGTTGCGCACGTAAAGCGGGACGGCCCGTTCGGCAGAGACGATGCCCGCCTCACCCTGAGCCGCTGCCAGCCGGGCAACGGCTTCGGCAGTAGGGACGGCCAGGGGGTTACAACCCGCAAGCCCCTTACGCACGCTTGCTAGCGCCCCCCCATAAGCAGCGAAAGCCGACCCAAGCCCAAACCATTCCCCCTCGGGGCATGACAGGTCAGCGGGGGCACAGCAAGCGGGCGCGGAGAGCTCTGTCACCATGCCGTGTTCGACCCTGTAACGCCCATAGTAAATTTCGCCCATCCGGGCGTCCGTTGCCACCAAAGTTTGGGGCAACGCCGTCTGTAGCGCCAGGGCCGCGAGGCTGCAAGCGGGGATGACCCCTAATCCCGCCCCCAGCGCCAACCCTTGCGCAAGCCCGCAAGCCAGTCGCAAACCGGTAAAAGCGCCAGGGCCTGCACCAAAAGCCACGGCATCGAGCGCACTCACGCCAAGCCCCGCGTCCGCCAGCAAAGAACGGACAAGAGCAAGCATATGTTCCGAATGGTTGGCATGCCCATCGAGCTGGCGCATGTCGATCTCGCCATCCAGGCTCAATGCAACACTAGCGCATTCACAGGAAGATTCAAAAGCCAGTAGTTTCATCACCTGATATTTTACCGGTGGAAAGCTATCCGGGCCCAGTTCAAAGTGTCGGCTTTTTATTGGCTGCCAACCGCCAGGAGAATGGTTTTTCTGCCCTACTGTTGTTAGCAAAAAAACAGCGACAGCCCTTCAGGGCGGTCGGTCTGACTCATTGGGAAGGGGTTTGCATCCCCTCCCCAATGGCTGCGGTCGAAACCCCGGCCTTCAGGCCGGGGTTCAACCTTCGCACCGCCCTGAAGGGCGGGGTTTCAAACCGGAGTTTGTTTCAGATAAAAGAGTGTTGGTGGACACACGGCATACCGAGCTTGACACTCATAGAATGCCGTGTGTGTATAGACTCTACCATACAGCGGGATGTGCCACTTTACGCCGTAGTCCGCCGCCTGCGCGTGACTGTGCCGACTACACCCAGCCCAACCAGCAACATGGCCCAAGTTTCGGGTTCGGGGATGGGGGCGTAGGCAAGGGTGATACCGGTAATCGTTTCGGAGGAACTCCATGAAATTTTAAGATTACCGTTATCAAAATCGAAGTTGGTTAATAAAAATGCCAATTCAGTACTAGTGCCATCGGCATAATAAATAAATGAATTCAAGAAGTCGAAAATACCATACCCAAAATGCGGGAATGCTCCGTCTACCATGTATCCTAATACTCTACTATCAAATGGAGCGATGCTAGAAACTTTACTATCCTCTGTTATGATAGTGTGAATTACATAATCAGGAATACCCAATCCAAAATTCCCATAGTCGAAAACATAACTATAGTCTTCAGAATTCTTTATCTTCCCGTCCTCATAATACTCTGCCCATCCTAAAGAAGACGAGCCACCTTTATACTCATCAAGATTATATCCATATGACACATAATTTGGAGTAGGGTAGCCATACAGAGAATAGTAGTTTTTTTGATAAGTAAAGCTAGATATAGTGAAACCATAGGTGGCGTCAGAGCGGTATGAGTATGATTCAGAAACCGTTGGATTAAAAATAGATGGGTTATCGGAGTTTATGTATGTCTGAAGTGTGTAATTATTACCGTTTTTTACAAGCATCCCAAAACCTGATGATCCAGGGTCAAGACTGTTATCGTAAAAATAAAACTTGCCTGATTCATCCTGAATACCATCGGCAGTTGTAAGAGCAAGTGCCGGTACGCTACCCGAAGCAGCAAAAAAGACCGAAGCAAGCGCTGTGGCGAGTTTTACGCGGTTCATGATGTTCCCTCCTGTGTTGTTCGTGTTTATAGAAGTACGAAAAACTGACACGCAAGAATACCATAAATTTTGTTTTACCTTAACATGAATAGTTTACATTTTTTATAGATACTATATTGTGTCGCTCGTATGACAGTGTAAGAATTACCGACAGCCGTACCGCTTATCGGCATCAAATTAGCCGAGTGATTTAGTTGGGTTTATTATAGGTATAATTCCGTTTTTTTCGGCAAGCTGCTTTTCCCGCACAGACAGGCAAATTCGGCTGTCGAGGCGAAACAGAATATACAATTGATGATGGAAGCAGGCAGCAAACCAACCTGAACCTGGAGGAAGCCATGCC
>WQYV01000090.1 GCA_009781085.1 Betaproteobacteria bacterium | reverse complement strand
GGACACCTCGATCACAGAAGCCGCTCATCTCGTAACAGTCGAGATGCCAATAAAGCAACCAAATACCCAACGAATGAAGGGGGAGCGGACAAAGACTTGGACTACCTGGAGGTAGTTCATGTATTCATACGAAGCCGACTCCTACATCCGATGGTATAACGCAAAGCGTATCAAGCTCTCGCTTGGCTCACTCAGCCCGCTCGAATACCGGGTGAGTCTCGGAATGGTGCCATAAACCAGTCCAAGTTCTTGTCCGCACCCCCCCTGCTCAAAATCCAGCCGGTACGGACAGTATCGGGCTCGATTCGTAGGCCGTTGAAAGTTTCGACATTGTAATCCGGGGATGCAACAAGACGACCTTCTTGCTAAAGATCCCCTATTGCCAGCAAAGGCAACGCTGCTACGGGAATCCAGGCATCCTTCTGACACGCGCAATCTGTGCAATTCGGGGTCAGGAGCGCTTCAACATCGTCAGGCGAACAACGAAGCGGGGATATTGCGACCTTGATGCTTGGCTGGGTAGTTCGCCGGACACTGCCGGGGTAACCGCACTCACCGAACCAATCCAATCGCCAAATCCGTTCATCTGGTGTCAGGCTGGGGAGGTTCGGGAGCGCATCCATAGTTATCTTATTCGCATTTCTCTAGTAGCGCACATATCGATGTAGAGTAGCAAATATCAATGTTCAACAGCATTTATCGCTGGATTTTACAGGGAGGCTACAGATTCCCGCCTCGCCAACGGTCTGCCTGCAGATCTATCTTGCCTTTCTTCCATCTCGTGTCATCCTGGCAAATCTCATTATCTTGACGCTGCATGCTGGTGACGATCCCATCCTTTAATTCCAGCCGATACGTGATGCGGTATTGATCCCTATAAATTGGCCACACGTTACACATGTGGCCATCCACCTTTGCGTAGAAAACCCCGCTCAGCCATGTTGCATGCGCCGGGCTGTCCATCTCGGGATAGATGTCTTTCAGCGGTATGTCACCGCCACATTTGTACAGCCCAGCAAGCCAGATCTTTCCGTCGGCAATGCGGAAACGGCCAACAACCCCTCCGATGGCGGAGCAGTTCATCCATTCTTCGTCCAATACCGCTGCCAATCTTTCATTTCCTGGCAAACCAAGCCAGCAACATTTTTCCGGGAAGATGTAGCCCTCTTGCCCGTCGATGGTCACGGTGTCATGCAGCGGCTCGGTTGCGAAGCATATGGCTGGATTTCCCAAGGCCAAGGCAAGGGCAAAGGTTCGCAGGAGGTTGTATGTATGCCTCATAACGGGCAATGTACAGGAACGTATTCCAAAAATAAATGGATATTCCGAAGCTAGCAGCTTGCATTTCTAGTAGCACATATCGATGTAGAGTAGCAATTATCGATGTACAGTATCATTTATCGATGGAGTTCACAAAAACCCCTGCCCCATGCGCCAGCCTGTCCGCCCAGTAGCTCGAACGCACCATCGGCCCGCATGCGGCATTTCTGAAACCCATTTTCTGTGCTTTGGACTCAAAGAGCCTGAAGGTGTCGGGATGGACGTAGCGCAGTACCGGCAGATGCCCGGCAGAGGGTTGCAGGTATTGGCCGATGGTGAGCAGGTCGACGCCATGCGCGCGTAGGTCACGCATTGTGGCAAGGATTTCGTCGTCGTTTTCGCCCAGGCCAACCATCAGGCCCGATTTAGTTGGGACGTCCGGATAGCGTACCTTGAAGCGTTCGAGCAGGGCAAGCGAACCAGCGTAATCCGCACCGGGGCGGGCTTGTGGGTAGAGGCGCGGTACGGTTTCGAGGTTGTGGTTGAAAACGTCCGGTGCATCGGTTGCAAAAGCATCAAGTGCGGCTTCTTCCCGTCCCCGAAAATCGGGCGTCAGGATTTCGACGGCGGTTCCGGGCGAGGCAGTGCGAATGGCGCGGATGCAGGCGGCAAAGTGCGCCGCGCCGCCGTCACGCAGGTCGTCGCGGTCGACCGAGGTGACGACCGCGTAGGTGAGTTTCATGCCTGCAATGGCCGCCGCCAGCATTGCGGGCTCTTCTGGATCAGGCGCGGTCGGACGGCCATGGCCGACGTCGCAGAACGGGCAGCGCCGGGTACAGATGTCACCAAGGATCATGAAGGAGGCCGTGCCCTTACCGAAACACTCGTGGATGTTAGGGCAGGATGCTTCTTCGCAGACGGTGTGAAGCCTATGCCCGCGCAGGGCGGATTTGATTTCGTTGAAGCGCCCAGCCTCCATACCGTAAGCAACCTTGACCCTTATCCATTCCGGCTTTTGCAGGCGGGGGGCAGAAACAACCTTGATTGGGATGCGAGCCGTTTTGTCGGCTCCACGCTCTTTTTTTGGGGGGGTAGTCATCGTCGTTCCGGTTGGGGTTGGTATCGGCATCAGGCGGTTTCTACCACCATTACAGCCAGCGGCGGTAACAAGCGTTGAAAGTGGGCAAGCAGGCAGGAGCCTACCGCATTCACATCGTCATGGATGCCCAAATCGGCAAGCCTCGTACATTTCAGACCCTCGTAGCCGCAGGGGTTGATCCATGAGAAAGGCGTAAGGTCGACATTCACGTTGAGGGAAAGACCGTGATAGCTGCATCCTTTTTTGACCCGCAGGCCAAGCGCGCTGATTTTCGCACCGTCGATATAAACCCCCGGCGCACCGCGCTTGCGTTCACCCTGCAACCCATATCCGGCTAACGTAGCGATGACAGCCTCTTCCATCAGGTGGACGAATTCGCGCACCTTGACCCGCCGACGTGGAAGGTCGACGAGCAGGTAGGCCACAAGTTGGCCGGGGCCGTGATAGGTGATCTGACCTCCGCGGTCAATGCGCATCAGGGGAATTCCGGCGGGATTTTGCAGCAGGTGCGCGGGATTACCTGCCTGTCCGAGCGTAAAGACGGGTAGGTGTTCGAGCAGCCAGATTTCGTCGGATGTTTCCGCATCGCGTGTGGAAGTGAAGAACTTCATGGCTTCAAGCGCAGGAGCGTAGCCGGTGAGGCCGAGGCGCTTGACGCGCAAGCTGCCGCCATCGCTCACAACACCACCTTGACCAGAGGGTGCGCGGTCAGTTCGCGGTAAAGCGCATCAACCTGCGCTTGCGAATGCGCATGAAAGGTGCAGGTAAGCGATAGGTAATTGCCTCTGCCCGATATGCGCATTTGCGTCCTGGCAGGGTCGAAACCAGGTACATGGCGCGACACGGCCTCGAATACCTGCCGTGCAAAACCGTCAACGTTCACACCTAGAACCTTGATGGGAAAATCGCAAGGATATTCAATAGAGGATACCCGCTCGCTGGTCACAGGTTCTTGAACCATAGCACTAACGCATCCCGCATCCGCTCAAAGAAACCGCCCTCCGGCACATCCGAGAGCACCACGACGGGAAAACTCCCGTAAAGCTCGCCATCGACGGTGAGCTTGAGGGTTCCGATCTCCTGTCCCCTTGCCAGCGGTGCAAGCACCGGCTGACGGCTCTCCAGGACAGGCTCGATCTTGCTCTCCTTGCCTCTGGGCAAGGACATGATGAAGTCTTGCGTAAAACCTACACCCACCAGTTTTTCTGCGCCCTTCCATACCTTGAATTCCGACAAATGCTGATCGGCGGCATAAATCCGCATCATGCTGTGGGATTGGAAACCGTAGTTGAGCAGCTTGAGCGACTCCTGAGCGCGTGCGTTATCGGAGGATGCCCCAAGGACAACTGAAACCAACCGACGTGACCCGCGCAGGGCGCTGCCCACAATACAGAAACCAGCATCCTTAGTTTGCCCGGTTTTCATGCCGTCAACCGTGGGATCGATATACAGCATGCGGTTTCGGTTGGGCTGCGTAATGCGGTTGTAGGTAAAGGATTTGACCGAATAAAGACTGTAATATTCCGGAAAATCGCGAATGATTGCACTAGCGAGAATCGATAGGTCGCGTGCGGTACTGTAGTGCTCAGACTGAGGCAGACCGGTGGGATTCATGAAATGGGTGTTCTTCATGCTCAGGCGCTTGGCTTCCCGGTTCATCATCTCGACAAAACCCTTTTCGTTGCCACCAAGCAGTTCGGCGAGCGCAATACAGGCATCGTTACCCGAATGCACGATGACGCCCCGAATCAAGTCACCCACTGCGACTGGCGTTTGGGGTTCGATGAACATGCGCGAACCTTCCTGTTTCCAGGCTGCGGTAGAAACCTGCACCAGTTGCCCCTCTGTAACCTTCCCCGATTTGAGTGCCGCAAAAGTAAGGTAGGCCGTCATCAGCTTGGTGAGCGATGCAGGTTCGACCCGGCTATCAGGGTCATTGGCAGCCAGAACCTGGCCTGTCGCTTGTTCAACAAGTATCCAAGACTTGGCTGCCAACACTGGCGCTGGAGCCGACTGCGCGGACATGGCATAGGATGAGGCGGTAAACAGGAAGAAGAACAGGAAAAACAAACGGGAAAGCAAAAAATGGGGCATCGTTTAATTCCAGTGCAAGAGTATTGCTGTGATAAACCGAGATTATAGGCCGTGATGCGGAAGGCGCGGAAACAGATGCTGTTGTCTTCTTTACGTGAGCTGCACCGTATGATTACCCTCCCGGAACAGGAAATTAGCGCGAAACTGGTCAATGCATCGAACAGAAATATGGCATGGCAGCTTTGATGCTTATCCTTTATACATACAGATATTATCCAATGGCCGAATGCTCAATATTTTTAATATTAATGTATAGTCATTCGGATAATGGAAAGCCGGTATCAGTACGATGCCCTGTTCAGGATACCCTGATACCATGGACAACCACCCGCGCCGAAATCCCGTGCCACTATAAACCAAAACCTAAATCACCTGATCTTTCCGGGAACAACCGATGAACCGAGTATTGATTGCGAATACCCCGCTTGGAAAAACCTGGTGGGCAATCAGCCTGCAAGGCGAGGAAGAGCTTTCCACCCTGTACGAATTCCAGCTCGAACTCAAGTCAGAACAGTCTAACATCGACATGCAAGCCCTGATTGGCGAAACCTGTTCAGTTGCGTGTGAAGGCAACTTTACCGCCATCCGCTATTTCTCGGGTCTCATCATCAACGCGGTTTCCAAAGGCAAGGTAGGCGGCTACTGGCTTTACGAACTGCTGATCGCGCCAAAACTCTGGTACGCCTCGCACCGCGCCGATTTCAAGATATTCCAAAGCCAAACCGTGCAGGCCATTGCCGACCAAGTTTTGCAGCAAAACGCTATCAATTATGAATGGCGCCTAAAGAATGACTACAAAACCTGGGAATATGTCGTCCAATACGGCGAGACCGACCTCGCGTTTCTGTTGCGGCTGCTTGGCCATGAAGGCATCTATTTCTGGTTCGAACATACCGAGAATGGCGAAAAGCTGATCCTTGGCGACCACTTCACCGTCCACGAGCCGTTTGCTGGTTACGAAAACATCCCGTATTACCCGCCGGACGCCTCGCGCGTCGACGAAGACCATTTCCATGCCTGGCACGCCAACCGTGTTCCCAACCCAGGCAAATTCGTACATACCAACTACGACTTCAAGCACCCGACCAAGAACCTCAAGGCTGAATCGAACAACCCGTGCGGGCATCTGTTCGACCAATATGAAATATTCGCCTACCCTGGGGCTTATAACGAGTCGGAGCACGGGCAGGAATATGCTGCAGCGCGGCTCCAAGGGTTGCAAATCAACCAGGACACCATTGTGCTCGAAGGCTCGGTGCGGGGCGCTATTCCCGGTTGCTGTCTTACGCTCAAGAAACACCCGGTAGAGAAACAGAACCGCGAATTCCTTATTACCAAGGCCGAATACCGCGCCCAGAACAACGATTACGAAAGCACCGGTGACACGCAATCGGAAGGGTCTTATTTTCACGTCAAGGTTTCGGCCATGCCTGCCGACCGCCAATACGGCACGCCGCGCGAAAAATTTAAAATGCCGCGCACGCACGGCCCAGACACTGCCGTGGTTGTGGGACCAGCTGGCAGCGAAATCCACACCGACGAATATGGCCGCATCAAAGTGCACTTCCACTGGGACCGTTATGGCCAGAAGGATGGCAGTGACTCCTGCTGGATACGGGTTTCCTATCCCTGGGCGGGCAGCAACTTTGGGGGCATCCACATCCCGCGCATCGGCCAGGAAGTCATCATCGACTACGAGCACGGCGACCCGCAACGACCTTTGGTCATTGGCCGTGTTTACAACGCCAAGCAGATGCCACCATGGGATTTGCCAGCGAACAAGACCCAGTCCGGCGTCCTGACCCGCTCCAGCCTCAAGGGTTCGCCTTCTAACGCCAACGCATTGCGTTTTGAGGACGCCAAGGGTCAAGAGCAGGTCTGGTTGCACGCCGAGCGCAACCAGGACATCGAAGTCGAAGTCGATGAAACGCACTGGGTAGGCCAAGACCGTAAAAAAACCATCGACCGGGACGAAGAAACAACCGTTCACCGGAACCGTACCGAAACCGTTGACGGTAACGAAACGATCACCATCCACCAGAACCGCACCGAAACCGTTGACGGTAACGAAAAGATCACCATCCACCAGAACCGCACCGAAACCGTTGATGGCAACGAAACGATCGGCATTCTCCTGAACCGCACGAAGGCAGTTGATGGCACCGAAACTAGCACGATCGGCCAGAATAAAACCGAAACGATCAAGATTGCCTCAGTACAGAACGTTGGCGCGGCGCGGATGGACAACGTTGGCCTTGCTTACAACCTGAACGTCGGCGCTGCGCAAATGAACAACATCGGCGCGCTTTACAGCCTGAACGTCGGGGCTGCGATGAACACCATCGTTGCGCACAGCCAAACAACCACTGTCGGCAAGAGTCAAACAACTAATGTTACCAATAACATCACATTCACGGCAGGCGACACCATTACGCTGATCGTCGGCAAAAGCAAGCTGGTGATGAAGAAGGACGGGACTATCGCATTGAACGGGCAGGACTTGAGCACCGTCATGACCGGCAAGACTTCGATCAAGTCCACCAAGGAGGCTTTTATCGACTCCGGCAAGGATATTTCGATTAAATCAAAAGGCAAGACGCTGGTTAACGCCGTCAAAGACGTCATTATGAAAGGAAAAAATATCAAGCAGAATTGACAGGGTTGCTGGTTATTCCTGCGTTTTGCGCACGAAAAAGCCAAGATGGGCAATCAGGGCAATACCCGATAGGGATGCTCAACCCCCAATTCCATGAGTTCTTCAGGGCTGCGAAGGAAAGGGTTTTTTGTGTGATCTACGTTGCGCAGGAAGTTGTCGAGCAGTACTGGGGCTTGGTCTGGGTGGTAGTCGAATGAGGGGTCGAGGGCTTCGCGGGCAACGAGTGGGCCTCGGCGCTCTTCTTCGTGGTCGTTGAAGATGTCCTCATAGGGATCGTCTTCTGGGGTGGGATAAAGAAGAAGCAACCTATCTGTTACACCGTGCAGCCACTTTTCAAAGGGCTTGGTTTCTGGGAGGACGTGCATCGCCAGAGGGGCAAGAAAAGCAAATTCATCCACCCACTCGTCTTTGTTTTCTGCCGTGAAATTAAGAATCGACCCTATAGAAGTCATTGCACAATATATGGGGCCACGGACAGCGCCAAGATATTCCTTGCGGTTGAATTCAATATAATCAACATAAGCTGCCCTGATATTGCCGCACCAAGCGGCTTCTGCGATCTGAAATGGCACAAGGTCGTCCGACAGGCGATGAAATCGCCATATTATCCATTCATAAATACCAGTACACAAGGCAACCCTAGACCGAGTCGTTGCATTCCATATTTTGTCGATAAGTTCATCCGGTTTATATTGAAAGTCCAAATCAGCCCGTGTATCGTCCCAGATATATTTTAATATAGGGCTGGAGTGGCCTTGGCTGGCAATATAGCCCGGAATCGTGTAAGTCATATATTACACCTCATATGGCGTACCTTTGAACCCTTTTGCCAGCATCTCTTCCGGGGTACACAACCAAGGATTATTGTTATAGTCGAGCGATTTCAGAAAAGCGTTGAGGACAGGCTTGGCTGCCTCTTCTGAATATTTAAATTCTGGGTCAAAGAAAAACTCCCGAGGCACAGGGGCATCAATAGAACAATCGTACTTTGCGCTTCTATCATCCGGATTCAAGTCAGCATAATCATAAGTGGATGGAAATACTTCCGCCGTTTTACGCATTATTTCAGCAAACCAATCGTCGAATAGTTTTTTATTCGGCATTAAATGACGAGCCAACGTCGACAAGTTAACCAAATATCCATAAATATAAAATGAATTTCCAATATACTCTTTTGTTATATATGTTATAATGCGCCAATTTGAAGAATAGGGAGTCAAAACCCTATTTTCATCAAAGTATTTATAACCAAATTTAAAAGTCTTCAAATAAAGCGGATCAACGGCACCAGCCCATAATGATTCAATTTTTGAAGCAAATTCCTGATTAACGTTGATACCTGGAAAGCGAGTTTTTGATCTTTGCTGCACCAACTCTGTTAATGTTACAGCAACACCCATCACCGCTTTGTACCCAACTCTTTTTATCACGTTAAAAAGGCGATTATTCGTTACCAATAAGTTCGAAAACTTGCTCTCATAATCTCTACCCCATTCTATCTCAACCTGGGAGTTGCTTAAGTCCAGAATGAATTCTATCCGATTAATCATAGCCCTACTCCTTCGATTCGGTCAGTAAAATCATTATAACCACCTTCACCATTTTTCTCATTCTGACAATCGTCTTTTGTTAATGGCACTTTTTCTCCTTCATCATTGCAAACAAAAATGTCAGCATTACAATTATCTTGAACATGACACATCATTCTAAAACAATCTGGGCATGGAACAGGACGACCATTAGGATGACTAGAGTTTCTCCAATCAATTTTAAAAGTCAAGCCAAGTTTTGGAGAATTTTTTGTTCTCCCTTTCATGGTATCCGCCAATAAACGCGCTTCGCTGTGCCCTCCGTTCATTTTATTGGAGCCTGCTTTCCCGCTCTCTGCAAATTGATGGTTTTCGCCACATAAATCTATGCCTTCTGACCTATCCTCTGGTGCCGTCCCCTCTACAAAATGCTCTTGGCGGCGTTTGGACAAGCTGGCATGGCCGCTATAAGCGGAAGCTGGCTCGCCTGATATCATTGTGGCAATCGTGTCGGCCTTCCTTTCATGCGGCTTTTCGGAGCCTTTGCATTCTTTCAGCTTGTCGCGCCCCGCTTCATTCCCCTCTTGGGCTTCAACGCACTCTGGGCTATGGCCGGGGTTGCTTCGCATCGCTTGGCTCAAAGTCATCGAGCCGGTATTTCCTGGCATGCTATTCTCCCTCCCCTATTTGTTATGAACTGTCATGTCCATAAACCGCTGCACATTTTTACGCTCGAACTTCACATCAAAGCTCCATGAAGAAAAATAAGTTTTGCCTTTGATTTTACTTGTCATTACGCCCTTGCTCAAGCCCGGCGTGGCAGGCTCGTTGCCACTGCTGGTTTTGTAGTAAGACTTGTTCTTGATGCCCGCTTCGCGTCCACCGACCTTGACCGTTTTGGTTCCGTTGGCAGTGTCTGAGGCTTTGGAGAAATTCGGATAGGGAATGGGTACGCCAATCTTTGGGGTAGGCGGCGGCGGCGGCGGCGAATGGCAGACATCGGGCATCGCGGCTATCGACTTGTTGCCGTCCTTGACAGCCGAAACTTCCCGCCCATTGGCAAAGACATTCTTGCCCATTACCGTCCCCCTCCCATACTAAATAAACTCCGTCACCCAAGCAGCCCGTTCCTGCCCATCATTCCCCACATGGCAAAGCGCCCGCCCCCCAGGCGCATAATCCTTCTGCCCCGCATGCAACGCCCAGGCAAGCAACGCCGGAACCATTGCCGCGCCAATCTCGCCAAGGTATTCGATGGGATGCCAGATATCAAAGATGTCTTCCCGGTTTTTGCTACTGAGCCGCCCAGAAGCGAAACTAGCCTCCTTGAACTTGTAATGCTCCCCCGTAATATCCGTTAGGCGCCAGGCAAGGTCTTCAAGTGCCAGCCCTGCATCCCGTAAAGCCAACCGCACGGCTTCGGTCATCCCTTCGCCACGGAACGGCTCTTCGCTGGCAATGGGGGCAGGCTCATTTGCAACCCCCAGCCCCCGTACCTGTATCTGCGAACCCTTGCCCCAGCCACCCAGCGT
>WQYV01000089.1 GCA_009781085.1 Betaproteobacteria bacterium | reverse complement strand
CAGCGACCGCGCTTTTTCGTTGTAGCGTGCGAGGTCGTCGCGGCACATATAGACCTCGCCACGCACTTCCAGCAACGGTGGGGCTTTTCCCACAAGGCGCAAAGGAATGTCACGGATGGTTTTGAGATTCTGCGTCACGTCCTCGCCCGTCACGCCGTCGCCACGGGTCGCACCCTGCATGAAAATGCCGTGCTCAAAGCGCAGGTTGACGGCCAGCCCGTCAAATTTCAATTCTGCCACGTATTCCACTTCCACGGCATCCGTACCTGTCAGTTCCAGTTCGCGGCGTACCCTTGAATCAAAATGCTCGGCTCCGCTTGCACCAGTATCGGTTTCGGTCTGGATGGAAAGCATGGGTACGGCATGCGTAACCGGGGCGAACTGCGCAAGCGGCCTGCCGCCGACCCGCTGCGTAGGGGAATCGGGCACAACTAGTTCCGGGTGCGTGGCCTCCAGTTCCCGCAATTCGCGGAACAGGGCGTCATAGGCCGAATCGGGAATCGTCGGTGCATCCAGTTCGTAATAGGCACGGTCATGTGTTTCGATTTCGCGGCGCAACCACTGCACGCGATCCAACGTCCCGGCGCTAATGCTCATGCGCTGAACAGACGACGCGCCAATGAGCCGCCGGGCGGGATGCCTTCCTCGCTCATGCGCGTCTGATAGTGGCGGATGCGGGTACGGATTGCATTGATGGATTCCGCACCAAAAGGCCGCCCGTTGTCATCGACCACATCGGCTCCAAGTTTTTTAGCGAGATGAACCGCAAAACGCATCATCTCCTCAAACTCGCTGGCGGCATCGATGACGCGCGGCAGGTCTAGAATCAGATTCAAGCGCCGTGTCCGCAGCCCCGCCATCGTGCTCCGCTCAAAAAGCGCCGTCTCGCCGTTGCTCAACATATACAGGGTACGGCTATCAGCAGCGCGGGCGTGGAAAGAGCCATCGCCTTCCAGCCGTAAACCTTCTGCTTCAGCAAGCGTAAAGATATGGCTTCCCAGCATCGGCTGCATGGCGACGAGATTGATGGCGATCTGTACGTCAACTTCGGCGCAAAAACGGTCAAGCGCTTTGGCATTCTCCAAGATTTCGGCACGCGAAGGGATGCCAGCCGGAACCGAACGGAACTGGTCGGCAAGGCGTTGCACGCCACGGGTATAGCGCAGGAAGTCACCCTCGCTGACCACGCCTCCCCGGTCGACCAGTTGCAGCGCGGCCAGGAACCAATGATGCGCGCCAACGGCATTCCCGTTGATCCTGCGCCACTGGTTCTCGCGGTCATCGAACGCATACCAGCGCAAGGGCCGCGAAATCTCGTCGAACACCTCGGCCTGTGCTGCCCAAAAACGCGGCACTTCGATGGGTTCTACAGCCTCGATACGAATACAGCAATCGATACGAGGGTTGAGCCTGTCAGGCAAAGGCGGGTGCACCCGCTGCCTGGGTGGCTGGTTATAGATCTGTTGGTTGCGCTTGCCCTCCAGCGATACAGCTATTTGACCATCAGCATCGCCCCTGTCATGCCCGTTTATCGCCTGCTTCCCGTTCTCTGGTTCACTCAGTGCGGAAGGGATTTCACTGTCATCCACCCTTTCGCGCAAGGGGTCGCGCTGGGCGTTTGGAAGCGCGCGGTTAGCGCGATACCAATATCGTTTTTCCTGCCATTTATTGAAACCGATGATACCCGCGACGACGGCAACGATGATTCCGATCAATGCGACTTGCAGTGTATTCATACTTACCGCGCCTTTTTCATTGTTGTCCTGCTATTTTCCCATCATGCCACTGCCTGTTCAGCCATGCGCATTGCGGCCTCAATATCGACTTCCACCACTCTTGATACGCCCTGTTCTTGCATGGTGACCCCAACCAGTTGCTGCGCGGCCTCCATCGTAATCTTATTATGGGTGACAAAGACGAATTGTGTCTGCACTGACATATGTTTCACCATTTCGGCATAGCGCCCGGTATTGGCATCATCCAATGGGGCATCGACTTCGTCGAGCATACAGAATGGCGCCGGGTTGAGTTGAAACATAGCAAATACCAGCGCAATCGCGGTCAAAGCCTTCTCCCCACCAGACAGCAACTGAATAGAAGCGTTCTTCTTGCCGGGGGGCTGCGCCACGATCTGAATACCCGCATCAAGAATCTCCTCACCAGTCAACACCAGCACCGCCCGCCCACCGCCAAAGAGCTGCGGGAATAGCCTGCCAAAATGCTCATTAACCGTATTGTATGTCGCTTGCAGCATTTCGCGTGTTTCCCTGTCGATACGGCGAATAGCATCTTCCAGCGTTCCAATGGCCGTGAGCAGGTCATCGTTCTGGGCATCCAGGTAAGATTTACGTTCGGCAGCGGTGCGCAGTTCTTCGACTGCGGCGAGGTTGACCGCGCCCAGGGCGGCGATTTCCCGTCCAAGCCGCGCCACTTCACGTTGCAAAGCATTTTCGCTGGGTGATCCAATCAACAGCGGGGCCAGCGCGGCTTCATCGGCTCCCGCCTCTGCCAACCTCTCGTCGAACTGCGCAGCAGCCAATTCCGCCGCCTGCGCCTCCAGTCGCAAATCAGCCACGCGCGCACGCAGGGGCGCTACTTCGTGTTCGGTGCGCAAGCGCAGTTCTTCGATCCCGCGCAGGGTAGCCACTGCCTGTTCAAGCGCGTCACGGCATCCAGCCAAGGCTGTTTCGCGACTGCCACGCACATCGAGAGCCGTTTGTAGGGCTTCCAAGCAAAGGCTGTCGTCGGTAGCCTCTAATTCCGTTTCACGATCCTTGCGTTCGCTGACGATTTTTTCGAGCTGTTCACCCGCCAGTTGGAGGTTGCGGACATTGTCTTCGAGCTTGCCCGCGCACTCGCGCTCCGAAAAACGAGTCTCCTGAAGTTCACGCACAAGCGACTGTTCCAGCGCGCGAAGGTCGCGCAGGGCATTATCGCGCTCGCGCAGGGCATCAATAGCTGCATCGAGTTGCGTGCGTTGCAATCCGGCCAGTTCGGTGGCACGGGCGTGTTCGAGTTCGGCCTGCACATGGCGCCCGCGCTCGCCCTCTTCCTGGCGCAGCAATTCGGAAAGGTCGCTTTCGAGCCGCACGCGCTGTTCTTCCGCACGGTTTGCCGCCTGGACGAGTTTGAGGGCTTCGACTTCACCAGCGTGGCGAGCCCCTTGTGCAGTCTGAGCCTCACCCCGCAAAGCGTCGGTCCGGGACTGCGCGTCGGCAGCGGCAGACTCCGCGTCGCGCAACATTTGCTGCGTACCACGCAGTTCGTCTTCACGTATTCGCAGGTGTTCGATAAGTTCATCAATTTCGCGCTGCCGTTCGATGAGCCCGTGCGTGCGGTTATCTGGGACGAAGTGCGCCAGCATCCCGCGGCTCAACATCTGCCCGCGTGTGCTGATCAGGTACGTGCCAGGAGCCAGCGTAGCGCGGCGGGGGAGCCATTCGTCAAGCCGCTCGACCGCAAACCAGCCGCGCAGCCAGTCGGCAAGCAAGGCATCCTGCGCACCATCCCCAGTGAGCACCATATCGCTCAAGGCCGTTGCGCCCATTGGCACAGGTAGCGAACCATCTGGCATGATATCTGCGAAGCCAAGCGTCAATGCGTCCGGCGGCGGGTCATCAAGGAGGCCGGAAACAAGCAAACCACTCTCTTCCGTCAGCCGCGCCGCCAAGCGTTCGCGCAACACGGCTTCTATTGCGGCCTCCCAACCCGGTTCGACTTTTATCGAACGCCACAGCGGCAACAAATCGCTATGTCCGTGACGGGCGAGCCAGTCATCAAGTTCGCCCTGCGCAGTAACCTGGGACTGAAGCTGCGTCAATGCGTTATATCGTGCGCGCGATTCGGTGAGACGGTGCTGCGCTGCGTTCATGGTTTCGAGCGCCTTCCGGAGCGCCTCCCGAAGCGTGGGCTGGCGCGCCTGCGCATCAATCAGTTCCTGCTGCAAGGTTTCGCAACGTTCACGCAAAGTATCGAGCTGAGCTTGGTTCTCGGCGAGCCGTACTGGGTCAGGGCCTTCAATCGCGCCACGTTCGCTGTCGAGCTTTGCACGGCGCGAGGAGAGCGCATCGAGCGCCCGTCCGGCGTGGACGCGATTGGCTTCTTCCACCCGCAATTGCTGTTCGACCGCCCCTAGTTCGCGCCGTACCGATGCCACAGTGGCATCAGCGTCACGCCAGGCGGTTTCGAGTTCCGGCTGCCGGTCGGAAACTTCCTGATGGCGAGCCTCGGCCTGTTCGGCGCGTAAGGCGGCATTCTCGGCCAGGGCTTCCCAACGCATGCGCTCGGCCTCCAGCGCCTCGCGCCGGGTGCGCCAATGGTCACAGTCAATATCGAGTTGTTTGATGCGGGTTTCGAGTCTCTGCCGGGTTTCACCCAAATGCTGCAATTCAGCTTCGAGCCTGGAGACTTCTGCGCTGGCGGCATAAAAGCCGCCCTGTGCAATGTTGACGGATTCGGATGCGCCCAGATGCCCACTCCTTGCCTCTTCAGTCGCGTTTTCCAGTTCCTGCAAACAGGCGTTGTCAGTATCGATGCGGGCAGTGCTATCGCGCAGTTCCCCCATCACGCGGTCAAGCCCAGCACGTGCCTCGTTGCGCTTGATGAGCCAGAGCAATTGCTGGCGCTCGCGCAGGGCAGCATCGAACGCCTGATAGCGTTCGGCGGTAGCGGCTTGAACTTCGAGATGGTTGATACGTTCGCCCAGTTCGAGGCGGATATCGTCGAGACGGGCGAGGTTGTCACGCGCATCAGAAAGCCGCCCCTCAGTTTCGCGACGACGTTCCCGGTAGCGGGTAACGCCAGCGGCCTCTTCGAGAAAGCCCCGAATTTCTTCCGGGCGCGCCTCGATGATGCGCGAGATCATACCTTGCTCGATGATTGCGTAGGCGCGGGGACCCAGCCCGGTTCCGAGGAACAGGTCGATCACGTCGCGGCGGCGCACATGGAGGTTGTTGATGTAATAGGTGGATTCGCCGCTGCGTTCCAAGACACGGCGCACGGCGATTTCGGCGTAGTGTGCCCACTGTCCCCCAGCGCGGCCAACGGCATTGTCGAACACCATTTCCACGCTGGCACGCGACACCGGTTTGCGAGTCGTAGAGCCGTTGAAAATGACGTCCTGCATGGATTCACCACGCAACGCCGAAGCGCGGGTTTCCCCTAGCACCCAACGCACCGCATCAATGATGTTTGATTTGCCGCAACCGTTTGGGCCAACCACGCCGACCAGATTCCCGGGAATGAGCACCGTTGTCGGATCGACGAAAGTTTTGAAACCGGCGAGTTTGAGCTTGGACAGGCGCAAGGTTGGACGAATGAGGCGATGGAACGACGGCTAAACGGCAAGGGCGGAAGGAACCGCTTCAAATTTTAGTAAATGATACCACCCACGCCCACAAGATCATGTGCATCCGGACATTGAGCCCCAGTCTTCAAGCCGTGAAACCCCATAATACAGTTACTTCGAACCGAAATCGTAATCGCCATCCTTCATGACACCCACTGTGAGTGCATTACCGTTTTTAATGAATTTATCATATCCCTGCTTGAGGTTGTGCCAAAAGGCAAGCATTTCGGGCTGTTTCCGATAAATAGCCTCGTACTTTTCCATGTTTTCCTGCGTCATCTGGAACGGAAAGATATAGACGGGAATCGTCTTTTGCCCACTGTTACGGGCATAGACTGCGTATAGATAGATTTCCTCGATCACAGTATTGGTCATGGGCAAGCAGCCTACCGTCACGCAGGAACCGTGAATGAAAATGTCGCCCCCCAGATCGGCGGCATGCGCTTTCAGTTTGTCTGCAGCATTAGGGTAGTCGATTCCAAGCGAAAGATGAAAGTTGCTTGCCGGATTGAAGCGGTTAATCCGGTAAAAACCTTCCGGCACCTGCCAATCCCCTACCCGCCTTTTAGGTCCAGGTTTTCCAGAAGAGGCACAGACAGGGTAGGAAGCCAGTTTTTCGTAGCTCGCCGCATCCGAGCCTTTCGCGTAGATGTCCAGGATAGCTTCGGCCTTGTAAGCAACGATGAGGATATTGAGGCCGGTACTTTTCAGCCCATGTGCGCCAAGCCTGCGGTCAAGGGCGTCCGCCTTGCTCCGAAATGCTCCCTTCACTCGCGCATATTGCTTCTGTTGCCCCAAGAAATCCATGTCCGTGTCGCGCCCGGCATGAGCCCGCACCGACACCGCCATCAGGACGAGGGCTACCAACAAAACCCAAACAATGTGGAGGATACGTATCAATACAGTAATTTGTATCATTTTCCCAACGGCTCCGTTTCATGGCTGTCACCCATGTTTTCAGTTCGCTATACTACATACAATGCATAGTGTAAGTAAAATCCTTAACGATTCGAAGCAAAATGTAACGCCTACTTATGTCGATATAAAGATAGCAACGTAGTGCCGTTTTTGAATATCCTTGTTGCCTGTAGGTGTAGTTCATTGATATTGAAACGTTTTATTTTCTATTAACCGGAATGGGTCATGGTGGGCATCTGGCATCAACCGCGAAGAGTATCAAAAAATATTGCGGTTAACCGCATGTCGTTAATTATTCCTATTGTATAGTATATAGAGGTTGTACTATACTTTAGATCATTCGGGCATCCACATGGAGACCGATTAGCTGTAACCTCAACAAAGAGGACGTTTCCCCCGTAACCCCGTAAAGGACAATGACATGAAAGCTACAGAACAGCCCATTGACGTGCGTGAAATTCGCCGTAAACTTGGCCTTAACCAGTCTCAATTCTGGTCGAAGATCGGCGTCACCCAAAGTGGTGGTTCGCGCTATGAAAGCGGGCGCAATATCCCCCGCCCTGTTCAGGCTCTCCTGCGCTTGGTGCATATCGAGCAGATCGACATCACTAAAGTCAAAAAGGAAGACTTCGACGTCGCGGAGTACCTTAAGACCACCAACCCCGAAATGTACAAAAACCTGAAGAAGGAGGCTCGTGCTTCAAATTCAAAAAAGAAAAAGACTGCTTGACTCCGGAAGTACCGCGATAGCGGGAAAATCGAACCGACTAGCCAACAGGCCAAGGCCAGATGTGCTAAGCCTGTTTTCCAGGAAGGTTCCTTCTCCTTCAGACTTTGGTCATGGGCTGACGTGGATTGTTAGCCCTTTTTCTTTGGCTCTTGATGCAATCCTGTCGAATTCTTTTGCCGACAAGGGGCTAATATGCGTAGCAGCAGGCTGTAGCGATGGTCGGGCAACGCCATAAAGTAAGACGCCCCGGATTGCTGCGCTTGCACCCGTCAGCACATCAAGCCAGGCATCAAGCTCGGCATCGTCCGGCGGTAGGCCGTCCCAACAGAAAACGCAAGTTTGCACCCAGGTTGAACACAAGTCCGCGCATGTCCTCAGGTTGCGGGCTATCGTCTCAGGAGCCAACCTGACACCGTTGATCCGCTCGATGGCATCTGCCTTGCCCGCGTCGACCTTGAACCAGGTTTCACCACCTGCTTGCCCAAACCGACGGATACCTTCCCGCACCCGCGCCTGCCCAAGCAGGCTGCCATTGGTAATCAAACGCAAGGCTACCGACGGGCCAAGGCCAAATTCAGCATGCAACCGAACCGCCAGAGCCACGGCATCCACAAATTCCTTCGCGCTGGTCGGCTCGCCATTGCCCGAAAAAGCGATATCCCGCAATGCCCGTGCCTCCTCTGGCGCGTTATGGAGCAGCCAATCTTCCCGGCACACGGCAGTAAGGAAAGCGCGCAACTCAAATTCGAGTCTTGTAAGGTCGATTTTCGGCGCCTCGCCCCGTATCAACCCAGGCACCTGACAATAGACGCATTGCCAGTTGCAGGCGTTGTTCGGATTGAGATTAATGCCTATTGATACCCCGCCCGCTCGCCGGGAAAGCACTGGATAAACATACGAGAACCCGTCCAAGGCACGGTTGTGGTTGAAAACAGTCAGCATTTCCCGTCCACCCTGTCATACCCCATCCAACCGTTCCGCAATGCCCTGGTTGCCTTGTCCAGTTTGGTTTCTAGGCTCAGCTTAACCGTATCCAACGGTGCAGGAGCCAGCTCAAGTTCGAAACGCATCAACTCGTCACGCCGAAAGGCATGGATTTCGATTCGGTTGCCGGCGTGGCGGCGCTCCAGCATTTTCGACAAACTACTGCTATCGATCCGCAGGCCATCGACGGCTATCAGCGTGTCCCCTGCCGACAACCCTGCCCTTTGTGCAGGGCCACCCTCATAGGCTGTCGCTATACGCGCCGTCTTACCTTCGCCCAACTTAATGCCCATTGACGGTGTGCCGCTAGCAGCCTCGATCCGGCAGCGTATGCCGAAGGGCTTGAACCACTTTGCCAGCGGCAGGTCGTCCGTCCCCTCCACTGCCTTATGCAGCCAGCGCGCAATTTTGCTGCCACTGATTTCCGCGACCATATCGAAAACGCCTTCTTCGGGCACACCTACACCGGTTAGGCCATAACGCCGCCACAATGCGCGCATCACCCCATCGAGACTGCAACGGCCCGTGCTTTCCAGGCGCAGCCGACAATCCAGCACAAGCGCAATCAGGGCCCCCTTGGCGTAATAGCTGACGATAGCATTGGGTGAATTCTCATCTTGCCGGTAATAATGCGTCCAGGCATCGAACGAGGATTGCCCCACGCTCTGCCGAGCCCGCCCCGGTGTTTTCAGCACTGAGGAGATGTTTTTCTCCAGCAAACCAAGGTAATCGCCAACACTAATGGCTCCAGAACGTACCAAGGCAAGATTGTCATAATACGAAGTGATACCTTCGAAAGCCCACAGCAACCGGGTATGGTTTTCGCGTGAAAGGTCATGAGGTTCAAACACTGCTGGCCTGATTCGTTTGACGTTCCAGAGATGGAAATATTCATGGCTGCACAGGCCGAGGCAAGCCATATAACCGTCGGAAACCTTCTTCATGCCGGGATACGGCAGGTTGTCCCGGCGGATAATGATGGCCGCCGAAGCACGATGTTCGAGGCCGCCATAACCTTCATCCACAGCTCGCATAAGGAACATGTAATGCTTCATTGGTGCCGGTGCGCCGAAAAGGTCAGCCTGCCACTGGCAAACGCGGGCCAGATCACTTTTAAGCCTCGTAATATCGCAATCGTTTTGCCCGCTGAGGGCAATGCTGTGCCGCACGCCACCCGCCTTGAAATGATCGAGCATGAATACGCCCATTTCCACCGGATGGTCGATCAGTTCGAAGTAATCAGCGGCACGGTAAAGGCCAAACCCCCAAGGTTGTGCTGCACCCGGTTCACCTTCCGCACGCGGCAATGCGGTCGCCACCCGCCAACCCTGTCCGCATATCGCGGGAGGTTGGATGTCGACCAGGCAAGGCGATCCAGTCTGCCCTGCTACCGCAAGAAAAACGCTTGTGCCGTTGAAAAAACCATGTGTCTGGTCGAGATGCGCGGCGCGCACCGACAAATCCCAGGCATAGACTTCGTAGACGAGTGTTAACGCCTCATTTTCCGGCACGCACGCCGCCCGCCAGGTGTGTTTGTCGAGTTTGTCGAGCGCAACCAACCGCCCCCCCGCCTCGGCTTTGATGCTCACAATATGGCGTGCAAACTCACGGATCATGTAACTGCCAGGAATCCAGGTCGGCAAAAAAAATCTCTGCCCGTTTGGGTCGGGCATGGATACCGTACAGCGAACCTCAAACAGGTGCGCCTCAGGGCGCGAAGGCCGGATGGCATAGTGGATGAGAGGATTGTTCATTCTTTGCTCAAGCTGATTTCCGTAAGGGCAGATGGCAATCTGCCTGTTATTCTACGCAATTCGCCTACAATTTGGCGGAATGATTTCTGCGTACACTTTAACCTATGTATTACCGTTATTACGAGGAGAAAGCGGCTAAGCAATGACGATGATAGCCATATTTAGCCCAGATCACCGGATGGAAGCCTTTAGCCTCGCCCAGCCTACAAATCAGGATGCGCTTGCCGAGACAACGATGGGGTTTGATTAGGTTTTTATTTTGTTTCTTATGAGTAGAGCAAGAATTATTGCTATGCTGGCCAATAGTCCATACTGGTAATAATAGTGGCCTATTACAAAAACATATTCATCAAAAGTATCAATAGTAAAAATTCTTTCGGGTGATATAACCATGCTTACAGTAATGTAAATTAATGACATAATAAGCAATGGAATTAAAATACTTCCTGTTAATGCTTTAAATTTTGTGTT
>WQYV01000088.1 GCA_009781085.1 Betaproteobacteria bacterium | reverse complement strand
CTGCTACCGACAGCCACATGAGCATGCTCGAACAAAACCCCGAGCGGGTCATGTCCTACTTCCAAGACCCTCGGGTCAAGTATGCGGCTTGATAATCAAACCTTAATTGCCGGGTGAATAGTGACGGCGGCCATCGTGTTGTGGAATACGGTCTACCTGGAGCGGGCCGCGAACACCTTGCGAGGCCACGGCCAAACGCTCGATGACACCCTGTTGCAATATCTGTCGCCGCTGGGCTGGGAACACATCAACCTAACCGGCGATTACCTCTGGCGCAGCAACGCCAAGATCGGCGCAGGCAAGTTCAGGCCGCTACGGCCGCTGCAACCGACTTAGCGTACGATTTTTTCCGTTTTCTGAGATGCCCCCAACTAACGCCGCGCCAAATTTGCCAGCGTATTCGGCCTTTCAAGACTCAAGTTCATTTCAGTGACAAAACCCAAGCAACCAACTTGGTTGCATCCGCTTTCGTAACACCCAAGGTCCTATTTGCCGGCATTGCAACCTGTCCCCATACGCCACTTCCGCCATCTAGGACTTTATTTGACAGTTTTTCCAAAGCGTCTTTTTGACCTTGGTACTGTTTTGCCACTGTACGGAACGGGGGACCTATCTTTTTTGCATCGATTTGATGGCAGGCCATGCAGCCTTTTGCGTTTGCAAGCGCCTGATCGGCGTGAGCAACTGAGAAAACAGAGCAAAAAATGAGCATGAAGAACGCTATGAACAACTTTGTCGTGGAAAACATCATTCCTCCTATTAAACTTGACTATGGACGGTATACGAAATGCCACTCCGAATACCTATTCTTTCCTTCGAACATGGCATCCCGTAGAAAAAAATTGGCCCGTTTAATCGACGTGTGATCCGAAAGGCTGTGCACCCCCATGATTCCTCCTTCGGGAGCCATCAGCAGCCCCCATTCCGATTTCCCCGTGACCGGGTCAGCATAAACCCGCCGCAAATGACGCTTAATACCTAAATAGCGGTTGTCCTTCACTAATTCATCGAGGCTCATTGGGTAGCGTTTCAGCATTCCTGGCGACTGTTCATAATAGCTACGGATTGCCAGCCGAAATTGATTGCCTACAAACAGCAATTCAGCCTCACGCTCCCGCTGCAACTCAAAGAACCAGAGCGCGCCGGTCGAGGCCAAGGCCACGCCCGCTACCGCAACGGCAAATAGCAAGGCGAGATAAGTGAATCCTGCCTGACGGCCTCTGCCAGACATCACCACTCCTTATAGAAAGTACCGTCCCGCGCCTTTTCACGGGAGCCGCTACGCACATCAGCGATACCGCCTTTATCCGGGTCGGGCGGCGGAACCAGGATCCAGGTCGCCGGACTGTCTGTCACGGGATCCAGCGGAATTCGGCGCAAATAGCGTTTGGTCACGAGGTCCTCCAGTTTGGACGGGTATAGGCCCGTGTCGCCGTAATACTTGTCGAGCGCATCGCGCAGGCTTGCGAGATTCTCGCGCAGCACCGCTTCTTTCGCCCGATCGACGCTGCCGGTATAACGAGGCGCAGCAATCGACAAAAGGACGGCGACGATGGCCAACACCACCAATAGTTCGATAAGCGTAAAACCACGGGATACGTACCGCCGTACCTTCATCTCACCACTCCCGATACGGGATACCGTTCATTCCGTTTCCCGGTGCCAGCGAATACACATCGAAAACGTCCTCGCCTTCACGGGGATCAACGCGGGGAGAAGCGTAACTCCGTTTTCCCCATGTTTTTGCGTCGGAAATGCCTGCGTCCCTGACCATGGGGTCGCGGGGTATCCGGCGTAGGAACACCAACCGGCCGCCTTTTGGATTTTTCGCATCCGGAACACCGTCGACAAGATCCTCAAGGCGTTTCGGATACCCGGATTCATCCTGATTTTTTAGGATGCGCCCATCATCCACTGCTTGGCGGTAAGCATCGAGAGCATTTCTCAGCTCGCGTAGCGCGCCCCGCAACTCCTGCTCACGCCCCCGTTGAAACGACAATTCCGCCAAGGGGAAAATCGCACTTGCCAGGATCCCAACAATCGCCACCGTAACTAACAGTTCGACGATCGTGAAGCCGCGCATGTAAAAACGCTGTCTCATGGCGATACGGCAATAGAAAATGCTGGCGGCAACAGCGCCACAGGTGCCTTGCCACCATCGGAGACCGGCTCGGCGGTCAGCAGTTGGACATCCGTCTTCGCGGCCGGGCTGAGTGCCCGTAGCGTCACCTCAGCCACCACGCCTTCGCCCTGCGCCCCTATCGTGGCAGTACGTGATGCGCTGATAAAGAATTTTCCGGCAGCTGCATCAACATTGCTGGAGAAACTGCTCGAACCGTCGTCCTGTTTGAAAAAACCTCCTTCCGAAATGGCGACTACCTGCAGGACTGACGGGTCGAAGGCCGCCTGGAGCGGCAGGACACGCAAGGCCCCGTCAGATTTCACCTTCAGCAGCAGCTTGAATTGACCCCCTTGCTTAACTTCGGCCGGCCCCACCCAACTCGCTATTACATTCTCGGCGGCTGGGGGCGGCTCGCCCTGGACGTTGGACAGTATCGATGTCCCCACGTTAGCGCCGCCAGCGCCCGACGCTGTTGGGCTTGTCTCCTGAAGGCTCAGCGGCCGCGTGCGAAGGGTGTTTTCACTACCCGACCAGAACTCGCTCTGGTCCGCATCTGGAATCTGCAGGCTGCGGATTATCCGCGGCGTGACCGACATTACGATCTCCGTCTTTCTCTTTGAATCGCTACGGCTACCAAACAAACGCCCGACCAGCGGCAACCCCGACAGTCCCGGCAGGCCAGTGCCCGATGCACGCTCCTCGTCACTCAGCAGCCCGGCGAGTATCTGAGTTTCACCGTCCCGCAACCGGAGTATGGTGCTCGCGTTGCGCGTGCCGATCTGGTAGGCCACCGCGCCGCTGGCCGTTTTTACCTGCGGGCCAAGTGAACTCACCTCCAGTTCCACCTTGATCGCCACGTCGCCTTGCAGATGGATGTTTGGCTCTAGCTCGACCTTAAGGCCGACGTCGATGTACTGAATGTTGTCCGCCACGAACCCGGTCGACGTCGAGGTCGTCGTCACGATCGGTATCCTGTCGCCGACCATGACCTTTGCCTTCTCCCGGTTGCGCACGCGAATGCGGGGATTGGCCAGCAGGTTGGTGTTGGCAAGCTCCTGGTTCGCGTTGATCCCTGCCTGGCCAATGGTCGCCCCAATACGAGAACTATTCAGGTTCTGCAAGTCGTTCAGCGTCAGCGTGCCGCTGCCGGATGCCAGTGGCGTCAGGGATAGCTGCGTTGGCCACTGCACCCCCAGGTCGACCAGACGCGAACGTAGCACCTCCATAACTTCGATTTCAAGCATCACCTCCGGCTCGGCCATGTCCTGGGTAGCTACCAGTTTCTCCGCTAGTTGAAGGGCCTCTGGCGTGTCACGCATCATGATCAGGTTGAGTTTTTCGTCGACCACCAGATCCTTGGCCTTCAACAAGGTCTTCAGGGTGTTCTGCACTTGCTTGACATCGGCATTTTGCAGGTAGAACGTCTTGACCATCAGTTCCTGATATTCTTTTAATTTCTCCGGCGTATTCGGATAGATCAGCACCGTGTTGGCGCTGAGGATTTTTTTCTGCAAATGGCATGTTTGCAGAATCAGGTCAATGGCATTCTCGACCGAGGTTCCCTTGACAAAAATACTGGTATGCAAGTCAGGGCGCACATCCTTGTCCAGGATGAAATTTATGCCGCTGCTGCGCGACAAGGCCTCGAATACCATGCGCACGTTTGCATCGCGGAAATCTATGTTGATAGATTTCTGATCGCTACGCAGCGCCTGCTCGGACATCTGCCGTTTCGCCTGCAATTCCGCAATTTCCTTGCGCAACGCCGATGCTGGTGGAAAATCAGCATTTTCCAGCAATACCGGGCGTAACAAGCGCTGCGCCTGATCGACATCGCCGCCTTTCAGTGCCGCCCGTGCCTGGCTGACTGCTTCATCGTGGCGCCTATCGCGCGCCAGCGCATCCAGGCTGGCGCGGGCGCGTACGTTATTCGGTTCCAGCAAGAGTACCTTATTGAAGTTTTCCTCGGCTGTTGTGTACTTGCCTGCCCTCCGTTCAGCATCGCCCCGCGCAAACAGTTGCTCGATGTAGGCTGCCTTGTGGACATAGAAATCTTTGCGAAACACTGCGTTCCTGGGCGATTCCTGTACGGCTTTTTCCAGTGCAGCGAGACCGGCCTCCGTCTGCCCCTGCCTGAGCAGATCCAAACCCTCGCGATGCGTCATATCGCTGGCACAGCCCGCCAACGCCAGGAACAATGCAGCGACCCGGAACAGCTTCGGCAGTCGGAAGGTCATCGGAAAAAATTCGATTGGTTTCGTCATGTCATTCATTCTCCCGTGGTGATCGGAAGGTTTTGGTCGATGGACAAGGGGAGGTACTGGATCACCAAAGCCGTGTGTTCCACCCGTTCAAACCGGTAGGACCCGGCAAACTCCTCTCCTGGCGACACGGCATAAAACTCGTTGCCGTGTACCAAATAGAAAACGGTTTTCCCGCCATCGGCATCCTCGGTTTTGCCCATGTACTGGAACGGTAGCGGCGGTGCCGACGGTTCCATCGGTGGTTCGGGTGGCGGTGGCGGAGGCGGGACGTGCCAACTTTTCGCCCGGAAGGCATCAATGTTGTTTTCTGCCAATTCGCGCCGCGTCAGCCGTCCCAGGTCGAGCGGCGCATCCTCATCAGCGGTGCTTGGCGCCTCCACGGAAGCCGCCGGCACACCCCGGGCAACGGCCTCGACGGTTCCCGTGGCATCGCCCTCGGCATGTTCCACCCAATAACTGGCAGCAATGCTCGCCAGCAGCGCGAAAAGGAGCAATGCCTGTCGCCACCGTGGGGAAATCCGTGCATCGGGCCGGGTCATGATCCCTCTGTCCTTCGCACGTAGAGTGTGAAGCGGATCTGTGCATCGACGCCAATGTCGCCGGCGGCCTGCCGGGCAAACGACGCTCCCTGCAGGGACAGCGTCGGCGTTTCCTTCAGGGATTGCGCAATGAAGCGCCGCAGGCTTGGATAGGACCCTTTCAGCGGCAGCGTAATCTCGTAGCGGGCCAGCCGCCCCGTCGATTCCTTTGCAACTCGGTAGTCGCCCTGCGGCAAGGCAAGGTTTTCGCGGGCCGCTGCGGCGAACAGCCGCCCCAGCACCGTCAGCACGATGTCCTCGTCATTGAAAAAAGCATAAAAGGAATCGAGCTGTTCGGCCGGGGTCCGTATGGCAGGAGCCTCGGGCAGCACGGCCTGCGCCGTGCGTAGTTGCTCGATGCCTGAACGCTGCGCAACGACCCGTTCCTCCTGCGGGACAACCTCTGCAACATACGCCACCCCGCAGAGCGCGGCCAACAGGCTGCCCGCCATCATCGGGCGGCTGAATTTGCGCTGCCAGCAGCGTAAGGACCACAGTACCCGGCGCATCATGGCGTCGCCCCCCCTTCCTGGCCTGCATCCGTCGTTGCTTTCTCATCACGGGTATCGTTGGCAACGGCCCGCTGGCCTGCACCTGTCGTTATCTCCTCGTGGGGCTCGTCGGCAACGGCCTGGCCTACATCCGTTGCTGCTTCCTTGCTGCTATCGTCGGCAACGGCCTGGCCTACATCTGTCGTTGCTTCCTCGCGGGTATTGCCGGCAACGGCTACGGCCGATGAAGGGTTCGCCAGCGGCGGGAGCCAGCGGGCATTGATCGAAAAGCGCACCGGGCGCAACGGGTCCTGCAGGTTAATCTGATGGTTCGCCAGCCAAGCATCCCTTAGCACTGGCGATTGCCGTACCTGGCGGACGTAGGCCAGCATCGCCTCGGTATCCTTTGCCTCGGCGAGCAGGCGCACCTCGCGGCGGTCGGGTTCCGGCTCGATGCCGAGCAGCGTCACGTTGTCGTCGTATGCGGTCTCGACAGCATCAAACAGGTCCAACCAGGGCGTATCAAGCTGTTCGATGACGCGTCGTGCGAAACGCATTTCAGTACGTAAGCGGGCCTTTTCCTCGGTGCTGGGAACATAGGCCGCCCCACTCACTGGACGTTGCAAGCGGGCGCGCTCGGCTTCGCCAGCGTTGAATTCGCGCACCAACATAGCATAATGCCAGGCGAGGAAGAGGCCGACCCCGGCCGCAACCACAAGCAATGCCCATCCGGTGCGGTCGTAAGGGTGCCTGCGGTGCACGGAGAAATTGACCGACACTGGCCTCATTTCCCGCCCCCCACCAAAGCCATCGTCATCGCCATCGACGAGTTGTGCTTCCGCGGCGCAAGTACGCGTATCGACGTGTCGGCCAATTCAGCGCAATCGGGCGCAAGGCCCGGGCAATGCAACCAGCACCCAGGCATGCCCTCGAAGCCCTGCAGCAACGCCTCCCTGTCGAGCAGCCGCCGCAGCGACGCTGCCTCGTTCCCGCTGCCAGTCGACCGCACGCTGTTCCACACACCGCCGCGGAAAGAAGCCACAACCGCCGGTCCCTGCGGCTCAGCGACCACCCACAGCGCATCGCCCGCCGGTAGCTCGCCGCACCAGCGGTTCCAGCAAGTCACGAAATACGGTTCTATACGCGAACAATCGGCGTGCGCGGCCTTGGCCGCTTCACGCAACTTGGCCAACAGGGCGTTTTCCACCGCACAAGCGAGACGCGCCTCGCCCCAACCACCGTTATCGAGCAATACCGTCCAGCCAGCCATGTCGCCGTAGCAGCTTTCCAGCACCAACCCAGCCACGGCCTGAAGCTCGCCCTCGTCGGCAATCGCCTCTGACCATGGCACGCAGGCGAAGCGGGCGAAGCTGTTGGAGAGGACGACATGAAGGCGTACCGCCGACGATGCAGAACGGCGGGCAAGCCAGGCCGCAAACTTCTTGAGGGCGCCTTCCCACGCCGGTGCGCCATCGGAGCGCGACACGGCGGATGCCGCAGCCGCACCTTTTGCAGCAACGGACGAAGCCTTGCTGCGGCCCACCCGATAGACGGCGACCTCGTCCGGGCACAATACGGCAACGTAGCGTTCAGTCTGAAAAAGTGACACGGTCGATCTCTTCCAAGGTCGTCATGCCGGCCAATGCCAGCGCCAGCGCCGATTCGCGCAGGAAACGGGTACCGTTCGCATGTGCCGCCTCCTTGATGTTGCGGATCGGCGCCCGTGCAACGATCATTTCGCGGAGTTCGTCGGTCAAGCGCAGGACTTCGCCAATCGCTTGGCGCCCCTTGTATCCCGTGCCCCGGCAGTGGCCGCAGCCGCGCCCACGACGCAGGCGGGCATTGGCAGCCTGCACGGGGGTACAGCCGGCCGCCTCCAGTTCCCCGACCGCAGGCTTGTAAGGTTCGGCACACTGTGGGCAAAGCACGCGCACCAGGCGTTGCGCAAGGATCCCGTTCAAGGCGGAAACGAAGCTGTAGGGGTCTACCCCCATGTGCAGGAAACGGCCAAGCACGTCGAATACGTTGTTTGCATGCACGCTGGTGAACACCAAGTGCCCGGTCAACGCTGACTGGATGGCGATCTGCGCCGTTTCCGGGTCGCGGATCTCGCCAACCAGGATTTTGTCCGGGTCGTGCCGCAGGATCGAGCGCAGGCCCCGCGCAAAGGTCAGCCCCTTCTTCTCATTGACTGGGATCTGCAGCACGTCCGGCAACTGGTACTCAACCGGGTCCTCGATGGTAATAATCTTGTCGCGGCCATCGTTGATCTCCGAGAGCGCGGCATAGAGCGTCGTCGTCTTGCCGGAACCGGTCGGCCCCGTCACCAACAGCATGCCGTATGGCTCGCTGGCAAGTTTGCGGATACGCACCAGCAATTCCGCGTCAAAACCGAGGAAATCGAGGCGCAGCCCCTGGATTTGGTCGGACAACGAGCGTTTGTCCAGGATGCGGATGACGATGTCCTCGCCGAACAGGCTGGGCATCACCGAGACGCGGAAGTCGATTTCGCTGCCCTTGATCGAAAGCTTGAAGCGGCCATCCTGCGGGATACGGCGCTCGGCAATGTCGAGTTCGGCCATGACCTTGATCCGGGACACCACCTGGTCTGCCATCTCTATCCCCGGAACCTGCGCCACCTGCGTCAGCACGCCATCGATGCGATATTTGACCTTGAGGCCGCCGGGAGCGGTTTCGAGGTGGATATCACTGGCCGAACTGCCCATCGCATCAAAGACCGTCGAATTGACCAGGCGCACCACCGGGCTCGTATCCTGCGAAATCGACGCGAGCGAGATGTCTTCCGCAGCAACGAGTGCGGACTGCTGCGCGCCCATCGCGCCGAGCGCGCCATCCATTGCGCGCAATTTCTCCTCGTGCACGGCAAAGAACGCGACGAGGTCGGCCGGATGCGCAAGCCGCCATTGCGGCGCGCGCCCCAGCCGGGTTTCGAGCCAGCTTTGCTGCGCCAAGTCGAAGGGGTTGGTGAGCACACAGAGCGGTGCCTCGGCGGCACCGTGCGCCACCAGACATTTTCGGCGCACCGCTTCGTGGTAGGGCAAGCGGTCGAAATCAGGGACGATGTCGTATAGCGCTTCCATGCCGAGCACTTCGATGCCCAGCGTCGCACCGAGGCGGGCGAGCGCGACGGCGGGCGGGAGTTGCAGGCGATCTTCGAGCACGTCCCAAAGTTTTTCGCCCGCCGCCAGGCGGCGGACCTCGTTCAGGTCGGCCGTGCCGATCATGCCCATGGCGGCCACCGCATCCGATACCTTATTCATTGCAGGCTGCCCGCAAGTTCGAAGATCGGCAGGTACATCAGGATCACGATCCCGCCGATCAGGAAACCGATCAGCGTCATCAGCACCGGCTCGAACAAGCGCGAGGCCCAATCGACGGTGCGGGAGACCTGGTCGTCGTAGAAAATGGCGATACGTTCCATCATCTCGCCCAGTTCGCCGCTACGCTCGCCAACGACGAGCAGGCGCGTACCGACTTCGGTTGACAGGCCGTTCGCGCCGAAAGCATCGGAAACCGTGCGCCCTTCCCGGATTGCCTGCCGGGCCGTGGCCAGGCCAGCTTGCAGCGCCGGCTGCGGGAGCAGCGAGTCCGTCATGTCGAGCGCCGCAACCAGCGGGACGCCGCCCTTGAGCAGCATCGCCACCGTGCGCGTAAAGCGGGCAAGCTGGTAGATGCGGAACTGCTCGCCGAGGAACGGCAACTGCCACAGGCGGCGCATGATTGCAGCACGCAATGCCGGGCGGCTCAGCGCATAGCCCAGGCCAGCGAGCCCGGCGATGACGGCAAGCGCAAAGGCAGCGGCATGCTCGCCGGCGAACTGCCCCCACTGCATCAGCGCACGCGACAGCGCCGGCAGGCGGTCGCCGCCAATGTCCTCGTACACCTTCGCAAAGCGCGGCACGACGTAACCGAGCAGGAAAAGTACGACCAGCAGGCCGACGCCGACCAGCAGCGCCGGGTAGACCGAAGCCGACACCATCTTGTCGCGCACGGCGTTGAGCCGCCGGTGGTAGGCGAGGTAGCGGCGTAACGCCTCGTTGAGGTCGCCGGTGCGCTCGGCCGACTTCACGGTCGCAATGAGCAACGCGGGGAATATGTCTGGCAGCCCTTCCAGCGCGCGCGAGAAGGCTTGCCCTTCGCCGAGCAGGCGGTGCAGCGCCTCCAGGTGCCGGTGCGCCTGGTCCTGCTTGGCTTTGCGGGCGAGGATGGCAACCGCCTCGACCAGCCCCATCCCAGCGTCGAGCAGGGAGAGCAGTTCCTGGCAAAAAAGCGGCACGGAAAAGCGGGAAGCGGCCAGGGCGGAGAGCCTGCGACCCGCCGGTGCCACGACGTCGATCACGCGGTAGCCGCGCGATTCGGCTTGCTGGCGTGCGGATTCGCGGTTCGCGGCATCGAGTTCGAAGGTGGACACGCCATCGGTGGCTCGGAAGGCTTTGATCAGATAGCGCATGGACTACCAGTTTCCGATGTCGGCATCCTCGTCCTGGCCGCCGGGCCGGCCGTCGCGGCCATAGGACAGGATGTCGAAGTCCCCATGGTCGCCGGGCTGCTTGTATTGGTACGCGTTGCCCCAGGGGTCGTGCGGCACCGCACGCTTGAGATAGGGCCCCTGCCACTTGGTAACGCCAGCCGGTGCCGCCATCAACGCTTCAAGCCCCTGCTCGGTGCTCGGATAGCGGCCGATATCGAGGCGGTAAGTCTCGATTGCCTTCTCGAAGGCGTCGATCTGCGCGCGTGCGGCCTTGACCTCGGACTTGCCGACCTGCGAGAAATAGCGGGGGGCGACGTAGCCCGCCAACAGGCCGATGATGACCATGACGACGAGCAGTTCGAGCAGGGTAAAGCCGCGGG
>WQYV01000087.1 GCA_009781085.1 Betaproteobacteria bacterium | reverse complement strand
GAAAGCTACTGCATTTATGGAGTTTTTGGTTAAAACCCCAGAACGGGTAATGTCATATTTCAAACATCCCCATGTTCAGTATGCTGCATTATCTTGTAATTGATTGCCGGGTTAATATTAACTTTTCCATAAGTAGTGTCATACGGTCGCATCACACAGGCTACACTACGAGAAAGCGAGGTTAAACATGAAAACCGTTTTTATTACGGGTACTTCTTCTGGAATCGGTAAGGCCACAGCGAAACTATTCCATTCAAAGGGATGGAAAATCATTGCTACGATGCGTAACCCTGCGGCTGAAACGGAACTGAGCAAGTTGAAAAACGTGATCGTGCTACAATGTGATGTAACAAATAAAGATAGTATAAAAAGTTCAATAAAAACAGGGATTCGAACTTTCGGTAATATTGATGTTCTTGTAAACAATGCAGGATATTATACTATTGGCTCGTTTGAGACAGCAACCGATGAGCAGATCAGGCGTCAGATTGACACCAACCTTCTGGGGCTTATCAATACTACAAAAGAAATCATTCCTCACTTCAGGGAGCAGAAATCTGGAACAATCATCAATCTTTCTTCTATAGCAGGAAACGTTACATTTCCTCTACAAGCGTTATACCACGCTACAAAATGGGGAGTAGAAGGGTTTTCCGAGTCACTTCAGTACGAGTTGAAGCACTTCAACATAAAAATTAAAATTATTCAACCCGGTGTTACTAAAACTGATTTTTTCGGGCGATCTATGACGGTAACGAAGGATGATAATCTAAAAGAGTACGATTCCTACTACCAAAAAGTAATGAATAATCTAATGAAAAGCGTGGTGGAAGGGTCAAATCCAGAAGAAATTGCTCAAACAATTTATAATGCAGCAACGGACAACAAATCAAAATTAAGATATCTCACAGGTAAATTTAAAGGAGTAGTATATATTCGCAAATTATTACCGGTAAATCTATTTAGGGCGATTGTACGGTTTTCGATGGAAAAATAACTTTAGAAATTTACAACTCTGACAACCTCCCTATGATCATCGGCTGGTCATTTAATTTATCTATTCAATTTACAAATGTTTCGAGTTTTTCAGCCAACCATCAAAATGTGGGCAGGCGCTACGCATGGCATCAAGCCCAATACTACGGGCAATCGACGAGCCGTGAACCACCTTCTGAAAAGTTGGCATAACACTGAGAATACGTTTGGACGGCGTTGTGTTCTTGTTATCGTTGATATCTTCCGGTGCACAACCTGCTTGCACTTTCTGTAATTTATGAACGGTTTGTGGATCATCCACCCATCTGAGAAAGTGTGATGGATTCGTGAACAATAGCGCTTCAAACTCATGCACCTGAATATATGGAATGAAGTTTGGCCTATCAATGTCGTAAACCATCTCCTGCTCGACGAAGGCAGCCTTGTCCGCGCCATTGCGGCATTGCTCCCACTTTGGGCTGCTCTTTCCAGGAAAATCATCAGGCAGGGCGTAGAGGTCAAACATAGTCGAAACATGTGCGGCAGTGTCATTGCACAATCTCTTGATTTGTTTTTTGACCTTCACATAACTGACCATACCACCTTTATGCCCTGAACTCGTTTCGACGATGATGGGCGTGAAATACAACCCCATGCGCGCAAAGTACGGTTGCAAAAGCACTCCTACGAAAGTTTCTTCGGTTTGGCCTTCCACCAGCAGGAGAACCCGGTTCATCGTGACGGCCTCCCACCCAACAGGTTCTTCTTCCACAACTCACCCAGGGTGTATTCGTCCAACCATTCACGCAAAATATCTGTGTCCAACCGCCGCAATACGGATGCTTCATTTTGCTTATCTGCGACGATCAAATCCTCAGCATCAAACTCGCTAACTAATTCAACGGACTGCGTGGAAACAATCAACTGATGATGTTCTGAAACCGACTTCATCAATCCCGCCAGCACTGTAATCGCATAGGGATGTAGCCCCAATTCCGGTTCGTCAATAAGAATAGTTGCTGGCATGAATTTTTCGGGCTGTTGCAAAACAGTTGCCAGGCAAATGAAGCGCAATGTACCGTCTGACAGCGCGCTGGCGGGAAAAGGGACGTCTTGCCCGTCCTCTGTCCATTCGAGCTGGATTTTTTCCTCGTTACCCACCGTTGGGCGCAGATGAAAATCACCAAAAAAAGGCGCAACAAGCTGGATCGTTTCGACGATGCGTCTGTAGTGCGTTTCGTGATGAAATTTCAGGCGATAAAGAAAAGCCGCCAGATTACGGGCATCATCACGCAAAAAATTGTTGTCGTTGATGCCGTGAACCTGCTTGACAAAGGCGCTCCGACTAGTGTCGTGAAAATGATAGAGACGCCAGCCCCGCATGGCGGGAACCACGTATTTATAAATAAAGGTACGCCCTTTCTGATCTTCGGCATACGTTTCAAAATGACCAGAAGCAGGATGCCAATCCCCACTCTTCTCCCACCACAACGCTTCGTGTGCAAACATCATGCGGTTATCCTGCGTGGGGTGCAGGGTAAAACGATAACCGTTCTCGCCAAAATACAATCCCGCCTGCAGTTCTTCCGTTTTTTTACGCCCAAAATATAGAAGCGCATCCGGTCCGCCCATTTCACTCACGGCAAGTTGCAATTGTCGATCCAGGATGCGGTTGAGTAGTCGAAAAAATCCGATAAAATTGGATTTTCCTGCACCGTTTGCACCGATCAATACATTAAGGCGATTAAGCTCTATTTCGCACTCGGCAATGGATTTATAGCCTCGCAGTACCAGTCGCGTAATCTGGCTTGAGTTAGTGACTTGCTTCATAGCAGCGATCTGCCCAAAGGCCAGGTTGTCATATCACTTCCCATTCAATATCTGCCATCGTCTTTCCTTCCCCGGCATTGAAATACGGTTGCCAAACCTAGCTGATTTTCCCACATCAACACAGCATCGACCACCCCTGCATCTCACGCCTCCTCTCCGAGGAGGGAAATCACCCACCCTGCCGCCTCAACGCCCACCCCACATGCTCCCTCACGAGTGCCGAAGCGTCCCCTGCCCGCGCACGCAGGGCGGCGAGGGGTTCTGGACTGCGGGGCGCGTTCCCTAGTGCCACCGCGATATTGCGCAGCCAACGTTCATGGCCAATCCGGCGAATGGGGCTTCCGGCAACCCGTTCCAGGAATTCGGCCTCGCCCCATGCAAAAAGGCTGACGAGAGAGGCACTATCCAGTCCGTTGCGTACGGCGAAATCCTTTTCTGCGCTTTGCGGAGTGCGGTGGTTCCACGGACAGGCAAGTTGGCAATCGTCGCATCCATAGATGCGGTTGCCGATGAGCGGGCGCAGCTGCTCGGGGATGGAGCCGGGATGCTCGATCGTTAAGTAAGAAATGCAGCGCCGGGCATCGAGTTGGTAAGGTGCGACGATTGCGGCGGTCGGACAGGCAGTCAGGCAAGCCGTGCAGCGCCCGCAATGCCCAGAAACAGGCACATCGACAGGCAACGGGAGGTCGATGAATATCTCGCCAATGAAAAAACAGGAACCGGACGAAGGCGGCGAACCAGAACCGCGCGCGATCAACAAGGTATGCTTGCCGCGCCAGCCAAGGCCGGAGCGTTGGGCGAATTCAGTTTCGAGTATGGGGGCAGAATCGGTAAAGACGCGGGTACTACTAGCAGGAGCGGCGCGAGTGATGCGTTCGGCCAGCTTTTGCAGGCGGGTGCGCACGACCTTGTGGTAGTCGCGCCCCAAGGCGTAACGGGAAACATAGGCGAGCATGCCATTTGCAAGCACCTCGGCAGCAGGTACCGCGTCCGGCCAGTAGCTCATGCGTACAGAAATCACCCTGGAAACGTTGGGCATCAATCCGGCAGGATCCCCCCGCGCAGAAGCGTGCCGCACCATATAATCCATGTCACCGTGGCAACCGGCAGCAAGCCAGCGCCGTAACCCTTCGCCCGCAGCAGGCGGCAACCTGGCTTCCCCGATAGTCAGCGCCGAAAAACTGAGTTCGGATGCCCATCGGCGAATGTCGGCAGCCAGCGCGGCCAACCTTGCCGCGTCCAGATTTGTAGGTGTATCAGCACTGTTTGCAGGATGACCCGGATGTTCGATTTCGCTCATTGCCCAGATGATAAAGACCCCACCACAAGTGTGCAGCTTGTCGATGAAGCAGCCACATTGGCGCTGGGTGCGCAATTGGCCGAGTCCGGGTTGCTCGTGCCGGGATTGGTCATCTGGTTGGAAGGCAGCCTGGGAAGCGGGAAAACTACGCTGGTTCGCGGAATCCTAAAAGCCTTGGGACACGTTGGAACGGTAAAAAGCCCGACGTATACCTTGATTGAACCTTATATAATTTCTAAAATAAACTTGTATCATTTTGATTTTTATCGCCTAATGAATCCCGAAGAATTTTTAAACGCGGGGCTTGACGAATATTTTTCGGGCGAAGGCATCTGCCTCGTAGAGTGGCCGCATCAGGCAATCCCTTACTTGGCTTCACCTGATCTTGTCATTACACTTACGCCCAAGGATGGAGGGCGGCAATGCGAAATTCAGGCAAAAACTGAAGTAGGGCGAATATGCGTAGCACAACTAACGGACTGACCGTACTGGGTGAGGACAAAAGCAAGGGAGAAGATGATTTTCTGTGCCTTCGCCGCCGCACGTTGCTGAAATATGCAGGCGGCGTGGCGCTTGTCCTGCTTGTAAGGCGGGTGGGAGCTGCGCCCGGCGACGACAACAGCCTGTTAGCACTGAGGGTATGGCCAGCGGAGGAATATTCGCGCATCACCTTCGAGAGCCGCCACAAGCTGTTCTTCAAATACATGCTGCTGAAAGACCCTAACCGCTTGGTCGTCGATATGGAAGGCGTCGACCTGGAAAGCGTGCTGGTAAACATTTTCGGCAAGGTGCTTGGAAGCGACCCGTATATCGGATTGATCCGCGCAGCCCAGAACCGCCCCGGCGTAGTGCGCCTGGTAGTCGAACTGAAAGCGGAAATCAACCCACAGGTTTTTACTCTCGACCCAGTTGCCAATTACGGCCACCGTTTGGTGATCGACCTCTATCCCCTGGAGCCACCCGACCCGCTGCTGGCATTGATCCGAAAATCGACGCCAATGGATGCGGCAGCAAGCGAAAACCCGAATGATACGCAGGAAGACCCCATCACCGCCCTGGTGGCCGCGTCGGAAAACTCTTCGAAAACATCTCCTTCCCCTTCTTCCTCCCCGTCTCCTCCTTCCTCACCTCCTTCCTCGCCTCCTGCCCCGGATAGAGACAGCAATATCGCCCGTCGCGACCCGCCAAAAGCGAAACGCCTTTTCACGGTTGCGCTCGACCCCGGACACGGTGGCGAAGACCCCGGCGCAATTGGACACCGCGGCAGTTACGAGAAAAATGTAACCCTGAGCATCGCACGCCGCCTGAAACGCAAGATCGACGACACGCCAGGCATGCGCGCCATGCTGACACGTGATGCCGATTACTTCGTCCCGCTGGCGCAGCGGGTAGTGCGTGCGCGAAAAGTGCAAGCTGACCTTTTCGTTTCGGTGCACGCCGATGCTTTCGTGAGTCCAGATGCGTGCGGCAGTTCGGTATTTGTGCTCTCTGAAAAAGGCGCATCGTCCTCGGCGGCACGCTGGCTAGCACAGAAGGAAAACGATTCTGACCTGATCGGCGGCGTAAACCTCGCCAAACAGGACAACCACCTTGCCCGTACCCTACTTGACCTGTCGCTTGCAGCCACCATCAGCGACAGCATCAAAGTTGGCCGCGCAGTGCTCGCCGCACTGGGCGACATCAATACCTTGCACAAGGGCAGCATAGAACAAGCAGGCTTCGCGGTGCTCAAAGCCCCGGATATCCCTTCGATCCTGGTGGAAACCGCATTCATCAGCAACCTGGAAGAAGAAGCTCGCCTCAACGATAACGCCTATCAGGAAAAAATAGCCGATGCCATCCTGCGCGGCATCCGGCGCTACTTTGACGACAACCCACCCGCGCAACGCTCGCCCATTGCATACGCGGGTTGAACGCAGACTTAAACCACCGCCGCCGCGCCCTTGCTGTTACAATTCCGCCCCGTGGCGGGTCTCTCCGCATTGCAGCGCGGTGAACCTGGTCAGGGCCGGAAGGCAGCAGCCACAGCCGTTCCCTGCAAGTGCCGGGGGTCAGGCTCGCCACCCGAATCAAACCAAAGCGCCGCATATCGCGGCGCTTGTCTTTTCGATCGGGTAAAATCTGCACCCATGAGTTATCAGGTACTGGCTCGTAAATGGCGGCCGAAATCCTTTGACACCCTGATCGGGCAAGAGCACGTCGTCCGGGCGCTTTCCCACGCACTTAATACGGGGCGGCTGCATCATGCGTGGCTTTTCACGGGCACGCGCGGGGTAGGCAAAACCACGATTTCGCGCATCCTCGCCAAGGCACTGAACTGCGACCAGGGCGTAAGCGCCACACCCTGCGGACAGTGCGATGCCTGCCGCGCCATCGACTCCGACCGTTTTCCCGATTATGTGGAGATGGACGCAGCTTCGAACCGTGGGGTCGACGACATGGCAGCCTTACTCGACCGCGCCGTGTACGCACCCGTGTCAGGACGCTACAAGGTCTACATGATTGACGAGGTTCACATGCTCACTGGGCATGCCTTTAACGCGATGTTGAAAACGTTGGAAGAACCGCCAGAGCATATGAAGTTCATCCTCGCTACCACCGATCCGCAGAAAATCCCAGTGACGGTGCTGTCCCGCTGCCTGCAATTCAATCTCAAGCAGATGCCGCCGGGGCGGATCACAGAACACCTCGCGCACATCTTGGAAGCCGAGGCAGTCCCGTTCGAACCGGGAGCGCTACGCTACCTTGCCCATGCGGCCAGCGGTTCGATGCGAGACGCGCTTTCCCTACTCGACCAGGCAATCGCCCATGGAGCGGGGCGCGTATTCGAAGAACAAGTCACAAACATGCTCGGCACAGTAGGCGAGGATCACCTATACGCAATCCTGGACGCGCTGGCCGAGGGCAACGCCGATGCATTGCTTGCCGTGGCCGATGGCATGGAATCCAGAAGCCTGTCGTTCGAGGCTGCCTTGCAGGCGCTGGCGTCCCTGCTAGCGCGAGTGGCGCTGGCGCAATTCGCACCCAGCGCAATTGCCGAAGAAGACGAACGCACTAGGCTGCTGGCTCAGGCGGAACGGTTCGATGCCGAAACCCTGCAGCTAGCCTACCAAATCGCCATTCATGGCCGCGACGAACTGCCGCTCGCACCCGACGAATATACGGGTTTTACCATGTGCCTGCTGCGGCTGCTGGCCTTCCGACCCGAACAACCATCCGCGCCCGGCAGCAACTCATCCTCTGGCGGCGGTAGCGGCAGGGCACGGCCTTTACCAACAAAAAGTGCCGTATCCAACACTTCTGCCCCTCCTTCGCCTGCATCCGGAACTGCTACGAATGACAATGCGGCGGTTACGGCGGCGTTTGAGCACGCTGACTGGCGCGAGGTCGTGCGTGCGCTCCGGCTATCCGGTCTGGCGCGAGAATGCACGCAGCATTGCGAATGGGTGAAATGCGAAGGCGACCGCCTACATTTGCGGCTCTCGGAAACGCAACGTCATATGCTGGACATGAACCGTACCGTATTCGCGCGAATCGAAAGCGACCTTGCCCGCGCGCTTTGCCGTCCCATCAAGTTGGAATTCGAGACAGGCGCAATTGCTGGGCAAACTCCGGCACAACTTGACGAACTTGACCGCCGCGAGCAGCGTGCGCAAGCCGTTGCAGTGCTTGAAAGCGACCCGTTCGTGCGTGAACTGATCGAGCGTTTCGATGCCAGCCTAAGCGAAAGCACGGCCAAATTATTGTAGTCTCACCCCCTCTTACCCCCCACGGAGCAATTCGGATGATGAAAGGCGGACTTGGCGGCTTGATGAAACAGGCTCAGATGATGCAGGAAAACATGAAAAAAATGCAGGATCAAATCGCCGCGATGGAAATTGAGGGCGAATCCGGCGCAGGCATGGTAAAGGTGGTGATGACAGGCAAGTACGAAATACGCCGCGTGCACATTGCCCCCTCGGTGATGGACGACCGCGAAATGCTCGAAGACCTTATCGCGGCAGCAGTCAACAGTGCAGTGCGCAAGGTCGAGGCCACAACTGCAGAAAAAATGTCCGGTTTCACGGCGGGGCTCAACCTGCCGCCAGGAATGAAGCTGCCATTCTGATGCCACAATCCAGCCTGGATGAACTGATCGCCGCCCTGCGTTGCCTACCCGGCGTGGGGCCGCGCTCGGCGCAACGCATGGCCTACCACCTGTTGCAGCGCGACCGCAACGGCGCAGCGAGGCTGGCGGGAGCTGTCGGGCACGCACTTACGGTATTACGGCATTGCGCACGTTGCAATGCGTTTTCCGAAGAAGAAGTCTGCACGCGCTGTGCAAACCCGCACCGCGACCCTACCCGCCTATGCGTGGTCGAAACCCCGGCTGACCTGGCGATGATCGAACAGACACAAGCTTATGACGGCCTTTATTACGTGTTGATGGGCCGCCTGTCGCCGCTCGACGGCATCGGCCCGCGCGAACTCGAATTTGATCGCCTGATTGCCCGCGCCTGTGACGGTGAAGTCCGGGAAGTCATCCTCGCCACAAACTTCACGAACGAAGGCGAAGTGACCGCGCACGCCTTGGCCGCGCTACTCACCGCACGAGCACTGTCAGTCAGCCGCCTTTCGAGAGGCGTGCCGATGGGCGGGGAACTCGAACATACTGGCATCGGAACCATCGCGCAAGCGCTGGCCGAGCGCCGGGCAATGGTTCCGTAAACCTTTACATGGAGGCCACGTATGACCATGAATCCTTTTGAACGGCTTCGAGGTGAAATGTCGGGCTTCAGGCAGGTAAGCATCCTTGCGGCGCTGGCCGAGCTCGATTTCGGCACTGTCATTTTGGAAAACGGCAACAACCTCAGCGCCATCGAACTTGCAACCCTTTGCTCGTGCGACGAACGTGGAACCGTCGTTTTGCTCGATGCCCTTTCTGCCTTGAGCTACCTGCTCAAATCAGAAACGGACGGCGAAGCCCGCTATTCGGTTGCAGAGGAATACAAACCATATCTGGATAGCCGCCATCCCTCGACCTTTATCCCCATGATGCGGCACATGGCCTGCGGGCAACGCACTTGGGCGCGGCTCACCTGGTCAGTAAAGGACGGTAAACCTCAGAAACATGAACCCAGCATCCTGGGCGAGGAACAGGACAGAATATCTTTCATCATGGGCATGCATTCCATTGCTGCCAACCTGGTGGACAGCGTCATACGCTCGTTGCGCGAGGCCAGGATCCTGCCTTTCGACAAACAAAACCCGCGCATCCTGGACATAGGCGGCGCGTCTGGTACTTACACGGAAGCGTTCCTCAAGGAACTGCCGGGAAGCTCGGCAACGATATTCGACCTACCCGTAGGCATTGCACAAGCGAAAAACCGTTTCGCGGGTTCGGATATGGGAGCACGCGTTTCGCTCGTGGAAGGAGATTTCACCGAAACCCCCCTGCCGTCAGATTTTGATTTCGCCTGGATAAGCGCCATCATCCATCAGATGAACCGGGATGAGAGCCGCATGCTCTACGCCAAGGCGCTAGATGCGCTCAACCCCGGTGGTCTGCTGGCCGTACGCGATTTTGTGATGAGCGAAGACCGCCTCTCTCCCATAGAGGGTGCCCTCTTCGGGATCAACATGTTTGTGAATACCCAAAACGGCATGGTTTACACCTACAAGGAAATCAAAGAAGATCTGGAACTGGCGGGTTTCGCTCACGTAACTCACGCCGTGGACGTACCCAGCATGGCCGCTGTAGTAATTGCGAAAAAACCCGATCAAAGGTTAGATGTTTAGCCCCGGCATTTGATGGATCGGATCCATTCCGGTTCAGTTGTCCAGGTTTTGCAAAGGTATTCAAGGTATCAGGCCGTTAAGGGTCTTTAGCCACCGGGTGAAATTGTAAACCCAGATAAAGTCGTACAGATGGCCTTCAAGCTGCCGGTGGCTGCCGTAGTGATAACGTTTGACCATGGCCATCTTTGATGGCGCGGCTCATCCGCTCGACTTGTCCACTTGTCCAAGGATGCTTGGCTCGGGTAAGCCTGTATCGGTAGGGCATTCACGCACAATCGCGCCCTGCCCCGCAGACAGGTCGATCCGATGCTGGTCTTGAATGATCTAAACAGTCTGTTAATCTGAAAACACAAGCCGCGCAACTATGCATGCTTGTCAGAATAATTCGATTGAAAACGGTTCAACAAATGCGCGGCAACTGCTCCCCGCTGAGCCAGTCCACCACGCGGCGGCCGCCGAAGCGGGTGTCCATTTGCACGAAGTGGTGCGGGTCGTCGGTCACCACGCCGATGCG
>WQYV01000086.1 GCA_009781085.1 Betaproteobacteria bacterium | reverse complement strand
GTTGGGACGGGACGCCGAAGGCGGCGTCCCCTACGGAAACGTTTGCCCAATTTGTCGTAGGGGTCGCCGCCCTCGGCGACCCGCCTGTATCAAACGGCGACCCGCTTGCCGTGAGCCGGTTGGCCAGGCTCTGCGGCAGGTTGTTGTGTGCGCTGAATTTTGCCGTGCACACGACGAATTCCCGTTCTTCCTGCGCATTGAACCGATCATAGTAGGGGTGCCCGGCGAGGCTGAACCACTGCCCGGCCTGCAATTGCCGCACGTTGCCTTCCCCACGGCAACTTACCTTGGCCCAGTCGTGCGATTCCTGGCGCCGCCTTGCGTAGCGGGCCAGTCCCTCCAAGTCGGTTGCGTAGTAGAGCGTCTGCGGATCAAAGTCTTCCAGCGTGCTTTCGGCTTCCAGCCCTTCTTCGCCTCGCCCAATAAAGCCTTCTGCCCCCGTCTCGTTCGTGAGCACAGGTTTGTAGTCGAAACTCGCCAGCGTGGTTTGCCCTGGGCCAATCTGCCGCGCCTGCCGCCAGTCGGTCAGGCTGTCTTCTTTTTCCGTCGCCTCCGCCCGGTGGAAACGGATTGTCTTCTGGCTCGCTTCCGGTAGGCTGAACGGATCGTCGAACACGATGAAGGTCACACTGGGCGCTTCCCCGCCTGTGTGCTCAAAGCGGTATGAGAGCCCTTCTTCAAAAAGCAGCCGCTCGATGAAGGCCAGATCCGTTTCCCGGTACTGGAGGCAATAGCTGCGCGGGGTGTACAGGTGCTCGCGCAGGATGTCGTATTTCTGGTTGAAGCTGCTGGCCATCGCACGGTTGGCGTTGATGTGTTCGTTCAAAACTTGCTCAACGATTTCCGGCACGCTCATGTCCTGGAACACCCGGCTCGTAACCCGGTGGCGAAGGAGCGCCACGGGCGGCTCGATGGTGAGCCGGTACTTGGCAAAGCCCCCGTCCGAGGGGAGCATCTGCGCCTGGGTGATGAGCCCGCAACGGGTGATTTCTTCAGGGGCCTCCGTTGGGATGAACCCGCCGCCTTCCCCGGTGGTGATGTCCAACTGCGCAGCCTGGCCCAGCAGGCCCTCCAGGGGGATGAAGGCATCCGGCGAGAGGCAGATGACCTCAACCTTGTAGCACTTCGACAGGCTCTCCGTGCCTTCTACGCTTTGCGGCAGCAGCCGGTCGCCGAAGGTCTCACCGTCGCCGACCTGGAGCGTAAAAAGCCGGTTGCCCTGCGTGAAGGCCGAGGCAAAATCGGCCAGCATCGCCTCCAGCGACTCGAACGGGGACGCCGGCAGCATCGCCGAGAGCTTCTCCAGCGGGTTCAGCCCGCTCACGCTGTTCTTGACCTCTTTCAGGCGGCTAAAGTCCATGAGAGCCTCTTACCAGGGACGTAAATAATATTTCATTTGCGCATTCAGGCACGCTGCCGCCACTTGCTGTCACACGGTCAGCACACGCAAAATTTTTCCAATTCGGTTCCGCAAGCGGCACGGCCAAAGGAATGCTTCCGGAAAAGCATCCCTTTGCCGCCTGCGGGTTCAGGTTGAAGCAAAATCCCTGATCCGCTTATCCGGCGGGCAGGGAAGTTGAAGCAGGGCTCAGACTGGCGCGTTGCCCGTGAGATCCCACCCGGAAGCGACGCTGCCGCCGCCCGTGCCGTCTTCGCGTTTTTGTTGGACGTATTCCCAGTTAATCTTACCGTAGCTCAGGTAGACCAACTCGGACGGGAACCCGTCTGCATTGGCTGTACCTTTCGGCACGACTTTGTTCACCAGTGCCTGTTCGAGCTTGATCTTGAAATACACGACCTTATCGCCACCCGCCCTGCATAGAACGAATTCAACTTCCTTGATATGGGTGCCCTTGCAGCAGGCTTCGTAGATCAGCGGGCTGGCTTTGTCGATCTGGTGCTCAAAAACGAACGGTTTATGGTTCACCCGTTCGGCGGTCGCACCACCCGATGACGATGCGGTCGCCGAGGCCGGTTGCTCCATCGCGTGGTCAAAGGAGAGGACTTCGATATAGTCCTTGTGTTTAGCATCCGAACTTTCGCCTGGGATGCCGTCGATCTTGATGAATCCGTCAAATGCCATGATAGTTCTCCAAAAGAAGAAAGGTTGTTGAGACCAGGTACTTCGTACTTCCACTCTACATATCCCAACGCTAGCGCGTCGGTTTGGGTAGCTCGGCCACTAAACGCAGCGAAATCGTCAGCTCATCGAGTTGGAAATGTGGCCGCAGGAAAGCGACCACGTTGTAGGCGCCGGGTTTGCCCGCTATTTCGGTGACATCGGCGCGTGCTTCCCGGAGCGGTTTTTTGGCTTTTTGCTCCTGGGTAGCGTTGTCATTGAGCAGGACGAACTGGTTCAACCAGGTGTTGATGTAGTCCTGCGCGCTTTGCCTTGAAACGAAGCTGCCAACTTTGTCGCGCCCGATAGCCTTGAGGTAATGCGCAATGCGCGAGCAGGCGAAGATGTAGGGCAACTGGGTCGATAAGCGCGCGTTGGCGTTGGCCTCATCCAGGTTGTAGTGTTTGGCCTTCTGGGTCGATTGGCCGCTGAAGAACGCGGCGTAGTCAGTGTCCTTGCAATGCACCAGCGAAATGAAGCCCAAATCGGAGAGCAGCTTTTCATTGCGGTCGGTGATGGCGATCTCGGTGGGGCATTTGAGCGCAATTTCGCCGTCATCGGTATTGAAGGTGTGGGTCGGCAACCCCTCGACCAGGCCACCCCCCTCAACACCCCGGATGGCAGCAAGCCAGTTGTATTTAGCGAAAGCGTCCGTCAAACGGGTTGCATAAGCATAGGCGGCATTGGTCCAAAGGTATTTGTCATGACGGGTTCCATCGACATCTTCCTCGAAGGCGAATTCTTCGACCGGATGGGTTTTCACCCCGTAAGGCAACCTCCCGAGAGTGCGCGGCAATACGAGACCGACATAGCGCGAGTCTTCCGATTCCCGGAAGGATTTCCATTTTGCATACTGTACGGTATCAAAAACCTTGGCAAGGTCGCGCTGTTTGCTGATGTCGGTAAAACTCTCCAGCCCGAAAAGCTCGGGGCTGGCCGCAGCAATGAATGGAGCATGCGCGGAGGCTGCGACGTGTGAGAGTTCTTCGAGTAAAGCGAAGTCTTCTGGATGACGGGTGAACTCATAATCACCGATCAGGGCAGCGTAGGGCGCGCCGCCGAAAGTACCGTACTCTTCCTCGTAACACTTTTTGAAGAGTGCGCTCTGATCAAATTCCGGGGCCCTGCGAAAATCATTGATGAGATCCTTTTTCGAGGCGCTCAAAACCCTGATCTTGAGTTGGGTGCTGGTCTCAGAATTCATGACGAGATGCTTCAGACCCCGCCAGGAGCCTTCCAGCTTCTGGAAATCCTGCTGATGCATGATTTCGTTCAACTGGGACGAAACCAGTGCGTCCAGCTCTGCCACACGCGCATCGATACTGGCCAGCAAGTCCTTGGAAACGGTGAGCGTGCCCGCCAGTACCTGGTTGACCAATTCACCGATGAGGTCGCGCGTGTAGGTTTTTTCTGTCTCGTTGGTGGCTGCCCGGCTTTGTTCGATGATGGCATCGAGCAGGCTCGCGGGTGCCGCTTCTGCCGCTTGCGCCGCGGATTGAACCTGCTGTTCGGCGGTCGCACTCATTCTTCATTCCCCCTGGTTTGGTCAGCGGCTTGATCCTGGCTGATCTGACGCAGTTTTTCGGTATCCCGCACGGCGCTGTCGAGCAGTTCTTCGAGCCGGTCGTTCCCCCCCAACTTGTTTTTCAGGTCGGAAAGGCGGCTGCGTATTCCAAGCAACTGCTCCAGGGGCTTGACCTGTTTGGCTACGTTTTGCGGCTCAAAGTCTTCGAGCCTGTTGAACTTCAGTTCGACCGACAGCTTGCTGTCACTGGCTTCGTCAAGTTTGTTGTCAACGCGCATGGACAGGCTGGGAGCCATCCCATCGAGCACGTTGTCAAAGTTGTCGCGGTCAATGTTGACGAACTTGCGCTCCTTCAAAGGCGGCAAATCCTTGTTGTGCCCTGTGTAATCACCGGTCACTCCGAGCACGAATGGCAGTTCCTTGTTCTCAATGGCGTCGCCGATCTGAACGTCGTAGGAGATCTGCACACGTGGGGGACGGACACGCGTCAGTTTTTTCTGGGTACTTTCTTTAGCCATGATTGACCTCTATCGAAGGATTGTTGACAGAAAATGACGGAAGGATTTTCGGTTCATGAGACGTTTCCGGCGATCCTTTCAACGGTTGAGATGAGCGACGAAAGATTCAGGCCGGAGCCCTGTACCAGACGACTCAAGGTGTAGGCGGCCTCTGCCCAGGCACGATGCCGCTTCCAGGGGGCGTCCGGGGCTTCTATATCAAGTACGGAAGCAGGGTCGTTTTCCACGTCCCAAATCGCACCGAGGCAACGCTCCCCCAACCGGCCCGAGGCGAGCGTGAGGGTGCGCCGACCATCGTTCGTGGCGATGAAATCGGGAAAGCGGGTTTTGTTTTTTCCCATCGCCGCACGGCAAAAGGCCAGCCACATGCCCTGATCCAGCGCGGCTTCACCTTCTTTTCCGGAAAGCGGCAGCGCGATCACCTGTTTTGGCGCGCTTGCGCCAAGACGGCTCAACAAATCGGCATGGAAGATGAAGGTGAGCAGGATGTCGTCGAGCGTGGGAGTGCGCTCGTCGCCCAAGGCGGTTTGCAGCCGGGCAACCGTTGTGGAGGCCAGATGCCGGTGAAGCAACTGCCTGGCCAACTCGATATCGTCCTGGGCATGCGGGTTCACCACAGCCCATGAACCCAGGAACCGCTGGCAGGCGTGCAAATCTCCGCTCTTTATGGCCTCCGAGAGCGCTTCCCGCAGGCCGCTAAAAAACAGTTCGTTGGCAATCGGAATTTCGGGAAAGACCGACGCGGTCGCATGGATGGGAAGAACGGCCCCGGCGACCAGCGGATAGAGCCGCCCTGCCTTGTCGTGGCTGGGCAGCAATGTGCCGAAGTAACTCCAGCGCCGGTCATACGTATTAAACAGAAAGTCGCTGCCCCCAGCTTGCAGGGCGGCTGCTTCGTTCCAACCCGGCTGACGGCTGACATAGGCCAGACTCCTGGCGATGACGCCGTCGAACTCCAGCACCGCTGGATGGCTGGTGACGCCTAAGCGTATAAAGTCGCCACAATCGGGCAGTTTGCCAAATACGGCGTACTTCGGGACGACATCACGGGCGGGCATGTAGCTGATAGGCATGGCTTTGTCCCTTCCTATTGCTGCGTGATGCGCCGGGGCAGATTGACGGAACCCAAACCAGCCAGTTGCATCGGGTTGAGTCCGCCGGTGGCCCGGAAGTCGAGTTTCACGGACTGCGTCCCTTCCGGCCCCTTGAAGTGCCATTCCAATTGCCCGGCAGCCATGTTTGCATCGAGCTTGCGGGTGCTCTCGCCGATCATGCGCATCAAGCCCATGTTTCCGGGTTGGCTGGAGACGGTCGAGACGACGCCGTTATTGGCAACGACCTGGATGCGCGCGCCCTGGGAGTCGCCCCCGGGCCAGTTGAACGCCTGCCAGGGCTGCGGGCCGTTGCGGTAGCGCAATACCTGCCCGTCGATTTCGACGATGATTTCGGCGATCCCCGGTGTCGGGATGGGCCGCAATTCAAAGCGCGACGACTCACCAGCACCGCCACCACTTCGCGACATGGCGCTGCCCAGGGACGACATCCGCCCAACGATTGTCATGAACTGTGGGTTGAGGCGCACCCCCAGGTCGGCCCAGGTGCGCGGGACGAACTGCCCGCCGCGCTTAACGACCAGCCCTTTCAGATAATCTTCGACGAACTTGTCGACGGTGCCGCCGGACCCCAGAAAATAGATGATCTCAATGGGCCTGACTTCGTTTTGCGAATTGCTGAACGGATACTTGTTCGCCAGCGTGACCCATTGTTCATGGACTTCGCTTTGCCAGGCATCCTCAAGCGTTTCCTCCACCGGCGGCAGCAGCGTTTTGTAGCTTTGCTTGAGCGGCGCGGCCAGCAATGGGCGCAGGGCGTCCTTCATCGCTTGCTCGCCGACTGCGGCAAGCAACGTGTTGTCTACGTATTGCATGGTCTCGGCAAATTCCGAGCCGCTGCCGTTGAGTGTGGACAGGATCAGTTTCAGCGCCGCTCCGGACTGATCGTCGCTGGCGGCAATCGGGTTGAGCTGCCCTTTGAGGCGGCCAAGGTGTTCCAGGTAGCCCGCCAGGAGCGGCGTGCCCTGTTTGTCGCTGTCCGACACGGCAGCCAGCGATGCGAATTGCCGCCCCAAAATGCCGTAACGGTTTTCCAGGGGAATATTGACATTCGGTATTTGCTGCCCCCCGGCCCATTTTGCAGCCGTTCGGGCGGTATCCCGGACGCCTTCGACGGCATTGGAAAGCTGGGCCGGGTTGTCCCACGCCGTCTCGAAAGCGACCCGCTGCAATACGACCTTGATGGGCGAGTTTTGCGGGTTGGCCAAACGTTCCAGCATCCGCTCGGCCTGCGCAATGTCTTTTGGATGGGCTAGAATGACAACCCCATTCAGGAATTGGACCCATGCCTTGGCATAATCGGCGCGGTACAGGGCTTCGATCTCGTCCCGGTTCCTGTTTTCGTCGCCGTCCTTGCCGGGCCCGTCTGACACTGAAACAGCCAGTACCCAATCGTCACCCTTGATCTCGCCCCGGCTGGCTCTATTGATGGCCTCGCGCATGTATTTATCATACGCCTCCCGCGTGTAAGCGCCGGGCACCGTGGCCGTGCCAGCCATGATGCCTCCATCCTTGCCGTCGAGGATGCGTGCGACGCTGAGCGCGGGGTACCGGGCGTTAGCGCTGTCCCTGAGCCCGTTATAGATAAGTTCCTTGGCCTGCGGCCGGTTTGCCGTGCTGCGCAGCACAAGGCGTGCGTCCTCGACGGCAGGGGGCTTGTTTTCGATCAGCGGCACGTCCGGTGCCTGTGCCTGCAATTGGGAAACGTAGAAGGCGACCAGTTGCCGTGCGTCCGCTTCGACCCCATCCATACCGGCTCCGCCCTGCCGGGCTTCCAGCCAAGGGCGCCAGTAGCGCTCCATCCGCCCTTGCAGGTAGCCGGCATCCAGGTGCGAACGTTCGCTGGCCAGCATCAGGTAGGTTTTAAGCGCCTCGTAACCTTCTTCGAGCGGCAATGGGGCGCTTTGGGGCGCTGGCCGCCCCGGGGGCGCCTGGTTATTTCCCGCTGGGCGGTAGGAAACAGGCACGACCCCCCGGGGGCGGCTCGCCTGGGGCCCTTCTGCCGGGGCCGGGGCGGGCAGCACGGCCACAACGGTGACCCGCCTGAGTTCCCCTTCCAGGCTGTCTTGAATCGGCGCCAGCATGACGGAACAGATGCCGTCGAAGTACTGCTTACGTAAGGCCGCTTCCAGTTTGCGGCCCTGATAGAGCCCCATGCCAACCCGCCACGGGGTGCCGTCGACGCGGTGATGTTGCAGGGTTTCCAGATGCTTTTGCAGCAACGTCAAGCCTTTGAGCTTATCTGGCAAGGAAACATTGGCAATCAGTTCCCTGGCCTGCGCCCGGCCAACACCGATGGCATCGAGCATATTGCGGTTGCCTATCCAGGATAGTGTCAGGAGCCCGATGCTAAAGCTCACTGCGGCCACCCCCGCCAGCATGCCCGCAAAACGCAGGCGGTTGATGCGCGGCCGGGTCTGCCGCAGGATCAGGTGCTGGTCGGGGAACAGGACTTCCCGGAACAGCCCGCGCAGGAAGTAGCCGCACGATGCTGCCGGTTGAGTGGCCTGGAAACCGCCCCGGGATAACCCGAACTGGCTGGATACCCGCACGGCAGCGGCAATGAGCGGCTCATCCTTTTGCAGGCCGCTGGTGAAGTAAAAGCCCCGCAGGAGCGGCTTGGCGTGGTACGGGTCTTCTTCGTGCAGCAATTCGACAAGACGCCCAATGCCCTCCTTGACGGCGTGGAATTCAAGCGGAAAAGCGAACAGCGCCGGTTTGCCGCCTTCGCCATGCAAGAGGCCCAGCTTTTCTTCGCCAATCTGTCTGACGCCTTGATATAACAGCTCGCACTGCCGCTCAACCTCGCGGCGGATGTCGGCGCCGACCTCCATCTCATGCGGCAGCGTTGCACCCCAGACACGGTCACGCCCGGCATCGTCCAGGTCTTCAAAGAACTGACTGAACCCGCCCAGCAGGTCGAGCTTGGTAAAGATGAGGTAGATTGGTACCCGCAGACCGAAAATGTCCTCGATTTCGTGAATCCGTTCCCGGAGCCGGCGCACGTAGGCGGTAAAGTCTTCCGAGTTGTAGTTGATGAGTTCGGGCAGGCTGGTCGCCACCAGGATGCCGTTGACCGGGGCCTTGCTGCGGTAGCGCTTGAGCAGCCCCAAAAATTCCAGCCATTCGCCCCGGTCCCGGTCCCGGTTTTCGGTCTGGGTGGCGTAACGGCCGGCCGTGTCGAGCAAGACGCCCTCGGTCGTTAAAAACCAGTCGCAGTTGCGCGTGCCCCCGGTGCCCTGGATGCTGACCTGCTCATTGAACGGGAAGACCAGCCCGGAATTAAGCAGCGCAGTGCTCTTGCCCGCTGCCGGGTGGCCGACGATCATGTACCAGGGAAGCTCATAAAGTGCTGCGGCTCCACGTGTTTTACCAAGTTCGGAATTTTTGAGGGTATTTATGGCCGAGAGCAACCGCTCGCGCAGCAATTTAACTTCGCCCCGCCGGGCGGCGTCGGCTTCCATCACTGCCGCGTCGGCTTGGCGGCGCAGCATTTTTTCGAGCAACCGCCCGCCGCGCACGGCGACAACCCGGCCAACGAGCAGCGTGGCCAGCCACAGCACCAGGACGCCCGAGATCATCTTCAGGCAATCTTCTATGCCCCACCCGACGAAGGGGCCGGCAAACCAGATCAGCGCGATCAGTATTAAGAATCCGGCTGCCGAAATAGTTTTTGTATTTTTTAAGGTTATTTTCATATTTGGCTAAATATTGGCTGTCCTAAATTGCCTGCGTAATTCGGCGGCGTATTGCAATATGCTTCTTTGTTCCGAAGATAATTCTGAAAAATTCGAATCAAGCGACAGCACCTTACGAAAAAACGATTCGGATGATTGCGACAACGTTTTCTGCGCAGCACTTTCCAATGCTTTCGCGAAAATGCCTATTGTATTGAAACGGTCTTGCGGCTCAACCGCCAACCCTTTGTCAAACACTTCAAGTACGCAAGCCGGTAAGTCAACGGTGGAAAAATTCGCTAATGCTTTCAGGGGGTCGAAGGTAACCCGGGACATGGGTTGATCGGGTATGGTGCCTGTCACGATGTAATAAGTCAGCGCAGAAATACCGTAAATGTCCGTCCATGCGCCCAACTCCCCGCCGTCTTCATATTGTTCTTTCGCGGCAAAACCTGCGGCGAGATCAGTAATATGGCGATATTTCGGTGCTTTGCCTTGGCGCTGGACTGCGCCAAAATCAAGCAGGATTGGGGAGCCATCGTTTCGTATCAGGACGTTGTTGGGTGAGATGTCGCAATGGCAGCAGCCTTCTGAATGCAATAAATAAATGCCTGAAATAATAGGCAAGATGATTGCTAATAAATCCCCTAAATCTTTTGTCTTCCAGCCATCGCGTACCATTTTGCGCAATGTTTTGCCCTCGTAATAGGGCATGACGATATAAGTCGTATTGTTCTCAACGAAACGCTGCAAGGCATCACGGAAAACAGGGTGCCTGATTTTCGTCATGTTGTGCGCCTCAACGACAAAACGTTCCAGCCCTTGCTTGAATTGCTCGCTTTTGCCGGGAAGGATCCCGACCCGCCATGAATCCAGCCTGCATACGATGCCTGCGGGCAAGTATTCCTTGATCACCACGGGCAGGCCAAGAAGGTGGTCATATGCCTGGTAAACGAGGCTGTTCCTGCCACCGCCAAGGGTCGAAAGAATTTCAAAATCCCGTAACCGTGTCTCTTTTGGCAATTCCGACAATTTCCGCGCAGGCGTCATCTACGGCACCTCTTGGATACTTTCCGGGTGCCGGGGGAACCCATGAGTCTGGAGGAGCGTTGTTCCTCCAGAGTGAGTTTATAACCGTTTGTTATATAATAAAAATTTTCGCCGTCCGCGTTTCGGGAGCCAGATTTGGCTCCCGACTCCCGAGCCGACTCCCGGGCCGACTCCCGGCCTGAAACGGAAATGAGTGACAATTTCCCTCGGCCCTGCCTGAATTTCTATGAGATTCCGGAAGGCTTGGCCTGCCCTGGTTTGGAAAATGCGTTAAATACTTGGCATGCGCACCCTGTTAGCAGCCCGGTTGACATCTATAATGTGATTTTGTACCTTGCATTCGTTCATTTTTGAGTAGGTTCTTATTTGTGTCATTACGAAAAAACAACCTCACGACAACCGGAACAACGCTCCTCCAGGGTGGGTTATTTGGTTTTGTGGTAATGTTGAAATAACCCAACAATCAATTAGTTATTAAAACCCATCGTCCGCGTTTCCTTAGAACCTGTTCACGATCTTTTCATGATCAGGGCAAGGAAAGCGAAATGGATGAACTGCAAGCTGGAGTTGAGCAACCTCTCGCAGTTTTTCCAAAGCCTGCGGCACTTTTCCAGCCAGGC
>WQYV01000085.1 GCA_009781085.1 Betaproteobacteria bacterium | reverse complement strand
GCGGGCGAATTGGAGGTCGCCCCGGTCGACGCCGCCGCGCTGCTCGAGGATGTGGTCGAAAGCCTCGTGCCGGCCGCCCTGGCCAAGCAGATCGAAATCCGCATCGAACTCGCCGACGCGCCGGCGGCGGTGCTCGGCAATAGTCCGCTCCTGAGCGAAATGCTCGCCAATCTGGTCGACAACGCCATCCGCTACACCCCGCCCGGCGGTCGGGTCGGGATCGGCGTCAGGCAGGCCGGCGGATGGGTCGCCTTCATCGTCGCCGACAACGGCCCCGGCATCCCCGAAGCGGAACGCCAGCGCGTGCTCGAACCCTTCTACCGCAGCGCCGCCGCCGGTGTCGACGGCAGCGGCCTGGGGCTAGCCATCACCCATGAAATCGCCCTCCTGCACAACGGCAGGATCACGCTGATCGATGCGCCAGGGGGCGGGCTGGTGGCAAGCGTCGAGATTCCCGCTACGCCAGTGAATCGGCCATGAAATAATCGTCCCGCGTGCAGGTTAATGGGATGGACTCCTCCTGTCCCTACGGGGTTGGATCATCGAGCGTGCGCGAAAGCATTTCCCGAAGCGAAAAACCCCCCCGCTGATATTTGATATCGTGGATACGTGGACCGGCTGCGGTCTGGTTCACTTCAAAGCGGAGTTCTATTTTCTCATTGGTTCCCGGATACACGAATCGCACGGCGACAACCCTTGGATCGGCTGTTGCAAGCACCTCCAGATCCATGGCGCCAGGGTCTGACGAATCCCAAAGGGGAGAAAAATGAATACGACATGGGTGTTGCGCATTTTTCCTGACCGAGAGATGGAATTCTGCAGCAAGTTCGAAGGATATGGTTACCAACCCTATCCGGCGTTAAACGAGATCGAACACACCCGCACCAAGGCGCACTATCCGCAGACAAATGGCATCTGCGAACGATTCCACAAAACGGTTCTGTAAGCCGATCTGGATGCCTGGATCGGCGATCACAATGGTGGGCACCCACACCGGGGTAAAATATATTGTAGCCGCATACCCCTATAAACCTTGATCAAAGCAAAGGAAGTTTGGAATGAAAAGTTCAGTGCTTGAATTGATTTGGCATCTGACAAACTGACCCCGCAAAACGGAGAAACTATCGTATCAAGCCCGAATTTCTACACTTCAGCGATGCTCAGTCATCGCAGGAAAAGTTATCACCAGGCGTGTATACCGCCGTCGTCGTGAAACCGTTGAACCGCTAAAGTAGACATGAGGGGTTGCTGAGACTTCTTCGCAACCCGTCATAAAACTGGCAATTCTGTGTGTATAATATTTTATATGAAACTCAGTAAATTCAACATGGTACCCGGGACGGGACTCGAACCCGTAAGCCTGACGGCGGCAGATTTTAAGTCTGCTGTGTATACCAATTCCACCACCCGGGCAGGCGGCGGATTGTCGCATAGATGGGAGCCCACGCACAGCGCACGGTTGAACCATCCTTCCTCCCAGACGAAAATTCTATGGTGCGGCTCCAAAAAACCTTCGATCCCGTGAACGTTTAGCTGGGTATGTGCTCTTTTAGGATCATTTGGAATAACTCTGGAAACACAATACCGTGAAAACAACCGAAGCGCGGAAACTGCTTGGGGTTGGACGCGATGCAACCTCATATGCTATCAAAAAGGCTTTTCGCCACCTGGCAATGCTCTGGCATCCGGATCGCAATCCCGCACCAGAAGCCCATGAAATGTTTACCCGCCTTAGCGTCGCCTGCGATCTCCTGCTGGAACCTTTCAGGCAGGAAACGAGCCACGCCGATGATAAAAGTAGTTCACGCGGCCCAGACCGCAACCAGGATATCGAACTCGATATCGAACAGCTTTGTCTCGGCGATAAAACCGAAGTCATCCTTGAATCAAGTGTGGAATGTGTGCAATGTGCAGGTCAAGGTTATCAGGAACACGAACGCAGCCAGCTTTGTATTCATTGCCAGGGCAGTGGCCGGGTGCGACTCGGTAAAAACCTGAGTCGTTGCGAAGATTGTAACGGACGTGGTTATTCTCACAATACCCGCTGCTTTCAGTGTCACGGGAGCGGGCGGCAGATTAGCCGTCGCATCCTGACCGTCACCATTCCTCCTGGTATGCTGCCAAGTGACGAGTTGCGTCTTGAAGGCGAAGGTTACGCACCAGCTTCAGGCAAGGGTCGCCACGGAGACCTGCGTTTGCGTGTTCAGTTACGTCCCCATCCGCTCTATACCCTCGATGGCAGCGACCTCATGTTAGATCGCCCGGTCAGTTCCTTCGTTCTGCTGGGCGGTGGAAGCATCAGCGTGCCTTCCCCGGGTGGCCTGCATGATCTCAACATTGAACCTGGATCACCGGCTCCACGCGAACAGGACATTCCCGGCGCAGGCATCCCTGCCAGGGGCAACCGGGCAGCAGGCAAACTGCGCGTGCGCCTTGTGCCTGTCTTGCCTTCTTCACCAACCCCCGCGTTGGTCAAGCTTTATCGTGCGATCCAGGCCGAAATCAAACAAATGGAAGCGAATACCCTCCCGGAGCTCGTGGAATGGGAGCGTCGCTGGCTACCTGAATCAAAAGTCTGAGCCGTCTGGTAAATCAGTTTCAGGCTCTACCCGTTCTTCGCCACAATATTCGGAAACTTATGCGACATATCGCGGGGAATACCCGCAAGGGTGACGGCAGCTTTACGGGCGATGTCCTGGTAGATTTCAGCGATGCGGCTGCCCGGGTCGCTGACCACGGTGGGTGCGCCGGAATCGGCTTCTTCCCGGATCTTGAGGTCGAGCGGCAACGCGCCAAGGAAAGGGACGCCATAGTCGCCGCAGATTTTCTGTCCGCCGCCCGCACCGAAAATGTGTTCCTCGCGGCCACAGCCCGAACAGATGTGGATGCCCATGTTCTCGACCACGCCGAGGATGGGCACATTGACCTTCTCGAACATCCTCAAGCCTTTCCGGGCGTCGATGAGGGCAATATCCTGCGGCGTAGTGACGATCACCGCGCCAGTTAGGGGCGCACTCTGGGCTAGCGTCAACTGGATGTCGCCCGTGCCCGGTGGCAGGTCGACCACCAAGTAGTCAAGGTCGCGCCAGCGCGTTTCGGCCATCAGTTGGGTCAGCGCCCGGGCGGCCAGCGGGCCGCGCCAGATCATCGGGGTATCGTCGTCGACGAGTAGGCCGACCGACATGACTTGCAAGCCATGCGCAATGACCGGCTCCATCATTTTGCCGTCGGTCGATTCCGGCCTACACGACGCATCAATGCCAAGCATCTGCGGCAACGAAGGTCCGTAGATGTCCGCGTCGAGCATGCCGACGCAAGCACCCTCGGCTGCCAGCGCGAGCGCAAGGTTCGCGGCCGTCGTGCTCTTGCCCACACCGCCCTTGCCCGAGGCCACGGCAATGACGTTTTTTACTCCAGGCAGAAGTTTTACGTTGTTCTTGACCGCACGCGCCACGATTTTGTCGCTGATGTCGATCTCTACCCGTTCCACGCCCGGCAAGGCGCTCACTGCATCAGTAAGCAGGCTTCGGATCGACTCGCGTCGGCTATGCGCCGGATAACCGGGTTCGACCTCAAAACGCACCGTACCCCCCTCGACCGTCAGCCCACGGATACGGCGGGTCGAAACAAAATCCTTGCCGGTATCGGGGTCTGGCACGGCTTGCAAGGCATCACTGATGCTTTGCACGGAAAGGGCTGGCGAACTCAAGGTCATGGCGTTTTCCTTATCTGGTCTGAACACGGCAACCGCCGGTCGTCGGGGATTGGAATCATACCGGACACAACCCTTGTAGAACCTTGATTTTTGCTACCGTTTTGCCCCGTCGCCGGCTGATTTGCGCTCGACCCACATGGCCAATCCTTGCGCGTTGAGTTCCATATCCCCGCTCAACATCGGTGCGAACTCTTGCTGGCACATAGCGGACGCTTCGGCGAGCAGGTAACGTTCAATGGCCTGATGGATGGCTTTCTTCCTGTCCTCCCCCGTTCCCGGCGCAACCTCGGCCAAGGCAGCAAAGTCGTCGATCCTGCGCAGCAATTGCTCACCCAAGCGTTCCACGTTGTCCACCCGGCTGAAATGGGTGAGATACATCGCCTTGGGTTGAAGCGCGAGCAACCGCCGGATCGAATCCTTCATCGTTTCCGGGTCAAACTGCGTCGGGGTCGTGGCGGGAATAAGGAAGGGTTTCCCATTGATATACAGTTCCCGGTACGCGATACCGAAGGTGTCGCCAGTGAAACAGGCGCGTGCACGCTCGTCCCACAAACAAAGATGGTGCTTGGCGTGGCCGGGCGTAAAGAGGCATTGCAGGGGCCGCCCCGCAAGGCTGAAAACCTGCCCGTCGCTCGCCTCGATCACCCTGTCGGCCGAAACCGGAACCAACTCGCCATAGAGGGAACGGGTATTTTCCGGGCCATACACCGCCACGGTGGAAGCATAAAGCCGGCTGGGGTCGATCATGTGGCGCGCACCATCCGGATGCACCACCAGCTTCGCATTCGGCAAACGGGCCATGTAGGCGCCGCTTCCGCCCGCATGATCCAGATGCACATGCGTGAGGAAAATGTAATCCACGGCTTCCGGCGTCAGGCCGAGTTCGGCAAGCGCGGCCAAAAAACGCGGCAACGAGTGGTTGTGGGTCGTATCGACCACCGCCACGCGTCCCCCTTCCACGATCAGGTGCACGGCGGCCAGGCAGGGGCGCACGTAACCGGAATCCACGGCATAAATGCTGTCGGGCCAAGTAATCAAATTCGTTTGCATGGTCATTGGAAACCCCCTGGTTTTTTGCATGGCCTCGTTTGAAACCCCAGAAACAAAAAAGTTCGTGAGGATAAACCGCTTTGCCGGACACAGGCAAATATCCATCAAGGGCTGTTTTGATAGAATTATTGTTTTACAGAAAAAAACTAGAGCCATGCCCCGCAAGATCCTCGTTTCCAACGCCCTGCCCTACGCCAACGGCGACATCCACCTCGGCCACCTCGTCGGCTACATCCAGGCCGACATCTGGGTACGCTTCCAGCGCATGCGCGGCCATACCGTGCACTACGTCTGCGCCGACGACACGCATGGAACCCCCATCATGCTGCGGGCGGAAAAGGAAGGTATCACCCCTGAGGCCCTGATCGCCCGTGTGCATGGCGAGCACCTGCGCGACTTCACCGACTTCGGCGTCATCTTCGACAACTACTACACCACCCACAGCCCGGAAAACCGCTCCTACGCCGAAGACATCTACACCCACCTCAAGGCCACCGACCTGATCGAAGCCCGCTCCATCGAACAGTTCTACGACCCGGTCAAGGAGATGTTCCTGCCCGACCGCTTCATCAAAGGCGAATGCCCGAAATGCGGCGCACAAGACCAGTACGGCGACAACTGCGAAGCCTGCGGCGCGGCCTACGCCCCCGCCGAACTGAAAAACCCCCGATCCGCCGTTTCCGGAACTACGCCCGTGATGCGCACCTCGGAACACTACTTCTTCCGGCTGTCCGACGCACGCGCCGTTGCCTTCCTGCGCGAATGGACGACGGGCGAGGCTCGCCCCGGCGTGCGCAGGCTTCAGCAGGAAGCCGCCAACAAGATGCGCGAATGGCTCGGTTCCGAGGGCGACAACAAACTCACCGACTGGGACATCTCACGCGATGCGCCCTACTTCGGCTTTGAAATCCCGGACGCCCCCGGCAAATATTTTTACGTCTGGCTCGATGCCCCCATCGGCTACCTGGCGAGCTTCAGGAACTTCGCCGAAAAAACCGGCGACATTTGCGTCGAGGACTACATCGAGGCCAAAAAAGCCGCCGCCCTCGGCACCGAGATGGTGCACTTCATCGGTAAGGACATCCTCTACTTCCACGCCCTCTTCTGGCCCGCGATGCTGGAATTTGCGGGCTACCGCACCCCGAGCCAACTCTGCGTCAATGGCTTCCTCACCGTCGACGGCGCAAAGATGAGCAAGAGCCGTGGAACCTTCATCACCGCACGTTCCTGGCTCGACCAGAAACTCGACCCCGAGGCGCTACGCTACTACTTCGCGAGCAAATCCAACGGCAGCATGGAAGATGTCGACCTCAGCCTCGATGACATGATTGCCCGCGTGAATGCCGACCTCGTCGGCAAATACATCAACCTCGCCAGCCGTTGTGCCGGTTTCATCAACAAGCATTTCGACGGCAGACTTGGCACTGTGGACGGTTCTGCCACACAAGCCTTTATCGACGCCTGGAAAGAAAACACCATCGCCGACGCCTTCGAAGCCCGCGACTACTGCCGCGCACTACGCGAAACCATGCGGCTGGCCGACCTTGCCAACCAGTACGTGAACGAGAAAAAACCCTGGGAACTTGCCAAACAGGAAGGGAAAGAAGAGGAACTGCACACCGTATGCAGCACCGCCCTCACCCTGTTCCGCGACCTCACCCGCACCCTCAAGCCCGTGCTGCCGTCGCTCAGCAACCAGGTCGAACAATTCCTCGCCATCCCCCCGCTCGACTGGCAAGGCCAATGGGAACCGCTACCCGCCGGGCACCGCATCAACCCCTACAGCCATTTGATGACCCGCATCGAACGCGCCCGCATCGACGCACTCATCGAAGCCAACCGGGATACGCTTGCGAAAAGCTGACGGCATCCGGAAAGGGCAGGCGGCGGGCGGCAAATGCCACCCGCTAAATTGAATACGCTCCAAGTGAACAGCGTATCAGTTTAAAATGAACGGCGGTATCAGTTCAAACAGGATCATCGGCGGTTGCGGCTTACCGTTGAGGTTCAGTTCGCCGTTCCGCAAGTGCCCTTCCACGCTTAAAACATCCCCTTTTTCCACGAAAATACCTTTTTCGAGCAGCATGTCCATTTGCTTTTTGACCTGCTCCGTTGTTTCTTTTTCGACGTTGACTTCATTTTCCTCGCCGTCTTCTAGGGCATCGGTTATCTCCTTGGACACTTGCGAGCTTAGGTGGCGAATCACCAGCGCACGTGGCAGCGTCATTTGCAAATCGCTGGACAGGTTGTCCTCAGCTAGGGTATTGGTGTTGCCATCGCCCACATAAGCAATGCGAAAACTTAAAGCCGCTACGCCTTCCGGCCAGCCCCCCCGCGCTTCTTGGATGGCAAAAGCTGGTTTGCGCTGCAAAAGCAGCATCATAGTTTTTTGCTCCAGTTGTTCCAGCCCGTCTTGCCCTTCCTGCCCGTTCTGGTTATTCATCATGGATTGCACGGTAGCATCGATTGCTTTGGCATCAACGTTTTCCAACTGAAACGCCAATCTGGGACTATCGATTACCTCCTTTTTCTCCCCTTCCGTAATGATTTTATTGGCATCGAATTTCACTTCCATGCCCAGCGCCCCATCTTTTATGGATGCATTGGCTACAGCATGGAAATTTTCAAATTCAATGCCATAAACTGCACCGTTGTCTACCTTCCCTCGGAAATGAAATTTTTCCAGCGCGATGTTCGTCATACCCGTGTTGATGAACTCGAACCCCTTGGGACGATTTGTGTCGGATTTGAGTACGGTACGCCCAACCTGGAGAATATCTCCGTCATTTTCGATGAAGGATAGCCCGTCTATCACGACATCCGCCTTTTGATAAGTCAGGTCGGAATCCATGACAAATTCGCCATCCAATCCACCCCAAAATACCTTGGCTTTGTTTTCCTTGATAATCGCTTCGGCTTTGGGCGAAACCATACGTAGATGCTGCCCACCCAACCAACCAACCACGATGTCGAGAACAAGCGGCGTTTTACCCTCGAACAGGTTGCCATCAAAAATTTCTTTGAATTGAGCAACGACATCTTCTGTCAGTTGCGCCTCGGAATGAATGCGTGCGGCAGCGGTCAGGGCCGGCAAGGGGCCATGCCGGATATTGTGGATGATAGGCACTGTAACCGACCCCGTAATCGAGGAGTTCTCCCCGGAAGGTATTTGGAAAACCACATCGGTGCGCGCCGTCGCCCCAAAAATACCACGCTGGTAATCAACCATGCTCACAGCGAGACCGTTTTTGGCTGCCAAGTCCACACTCTCCCGGAACCTTTTCTCAACCCGTATTCCGGTCCAATAAGTGGCACCAACCAGTACAACTACCGCCAAGGCAACTGCACCAACAATTTTTCCTCTTGACCCGATGCTCATTTCATCCCTCGCTTCAACCTACCCTTTACGCAATTTTCGGATTCTGACACACCGCATGAACCTCATGTTGCGCGCCATATTTTTCATGTATTGAATTAGGACGAAGGAAGACATGACAACCATGACTTACTGTCGAGATAATCCCTGAATTCCTCACCGATTTCCGGATGCCGCAGACCCAGTTCGATGGTGGCCTTGAGATAGCCAAATTTAGAGCCGCAGTCGTAGCGCACGCCATCGAACAGGTAGGCAAGGACAGCCTCTTCCTTGAGCAGTGCGGCAATAGCGTCGGTGAGCTGCAATTCGCCGCCCGCACCGGGTTTGAGGGCGCGTAGGTGATCGAAGATGCGCGCAGTCAGGATGTAGCGCCCGACAACGGCCTGCGTGCTGGGAGCCTCTTCGGGAGCGGGTTTTTCGACGATACCGATAATGCGCTGGATTCTCCCTTCCTGCCGTTCGGTGCTGACGATGCCGTACTGGCGGGTACTTTCGCGTGGAACGTTCATGGTGCCCAGCACCGAGCAACGGTGGTAGCCGTAAACGTCGGCCATCTGTTTCGTGACGGATAAAGCGCCGTTGTTGTCGAGCAGGTCGTCGGCCAGCAGTACGGCAAATGCTTCGTCAGCACTCACCACGCGGCTCGCGCAAAGGACAGCATGCCCCAGCCCCAGGGCTTCGGCCTGGCGGATGTAGATGCAGTTCACACCTTTCGGCACGGTACGGCGGACGATTTCGAGCAGTTCCTGCTTGCCGCGTGTCTCCAGTTCGGTTTCAAGCTCATAGGCTTTGTCGAAGTGGTCCTCGATGGAACGCTTGGTACGGCCTGTAATGAAGATCATGTCGGTCATGCCCGCTTCCACGGCTTCTTCCACCGCATACTGGATGAGGGGCTTGTCAACGATAGGCATCATTTCCTTGGGGCTGGCCTTGGTGGCTGGAAGGAACCGGGTCCCCAACCCGGCTACCGGGAAAACGGCCTTTGTGATCTTGTTTGCTTTGTTCACGGACTCTCTCCTCGTAACAGTTGAAACAGCCCCGTTTCGTCAAGGATGGCAATTCCCAGTTCCCGCGCATGGTCGAGCTTGGAACCGGCTTCTTCTCCTGCAATAACGTAGCTGGTTTTTTTCGAAACAGAACTGCTCACCTTTCCGCCAGCGGCTTCGATCAACCCTTTGGCGTCCTCACGCTTCAGGCCGGGTAGCGTCCCGGTAAGGACAAACAGCTTGCCCGCAAGCGGCCCCGTAGATGCGCTGGCTGCGCCTTCATGTTCTTCCCAGTGCAGACCCGCGTCGATGAGCCGCGCAATTTCTTCACGATTGTGCATTTCAGCAAAAAAATCCACAACGGATTCAGCGATGACCGGACCGACCTCAGGAATGTTTTCAAGCGTGGCGGTATCAGCATTTTGCAGGGCAGCAAGGCCACCGAAGTGACGCGCCAAGTCCCTGGACGTGGATTCGCCAACGTTGCGGATGCCCAGCGCAAAGATGAAACGGGCAAGGTTCGTATGACGGCTTTTTTCAATTGCGCAGATGAGGTTCTCAGCGGATTTTTCGCCCATGCGATCCAGGGATGCGAGCATGGGCACGGTGAGCACGTAGAGATCGGCGGGCGTTTTGACGTGATTGCCCGCGATGAGTTGGTCGACGAGTTTATCGCCCAACCCTTCGATGTCCATCGCGCGACGGCTGGCAAAGTGCAGCAGCGCGCCCCGTGCCTGCGCCGGACAGACCAGGCCGCCTGAGCAGCGCACGATCGTCCCGCTTTCCTCACGCACGACGCGTGAGCCGCATTGCGGGCAGGTTCCGGGGAGTTTAAACGGGGGATGGAGCGGCACGCCGCCTTCCATGGGACGCGCCTCAGGCACGACGGTAACGACTTCGGGAATCACGTCGCCCGCACGGCGCACGACGACGGTGTCGCCCACGCGCACATCCTTGCGGCGGACTTCTTCTTCATTGTGCAAAGTGGCGTTGGAAACGGTAACGCCGCCGACGAAGACCGGCTGCAATTTGGCAACCGGGGTAAGCGCACCGGTGCGCCCAACCTGTACGTCGATGGCGAAGACGACCGTGCGCACCTCTTCCGCCGGGTATTTGTGCGCCACGGCCCAGCGCGGTTCACGCGAGCGGAAACCGAGTTGGTTTTGCAGGGCAAGGCTGTTCACCTTGTAGACGACGCCATCAATATCGAAGGGAATTCGTGCCCGCCCCTCACCGATGCGCGCATGGAAATCGGCCAGTTCCTGCCAGCCCCGCGCAACGGCGCGATGCGCACAGACCGGCAGGCCAAAGGCCGCGAGCGCATCGAGCAATGCCTTCTGCGTGGCGGGCAGGTTCCAACCATCGACTGCACCGATACCGTAGGCGAAAAATTTGAGCGGGCGGCTTGCGGCGATGTTCGGGTCAAGTTGGCGGATGCTGCCCGCCGCACCGTTGCGAGGATTTACGAGCGGTTTTTCGCCCAGCGACCGCGCTTTTTCGTTGTAGCGTGCGAGGTCGTCGCGGCACATATAGACCTCGCCACGCACTTCCAGCAACGGTGGGGCTTTTCCCACAAGGCGCAAAGGAATGTCACGGATGGTTTT
>WQYV01000084.1 GCA_009781085.1 Betaproteobacteria bacterium | reverse complement strand
ATCGCAAAACAAAACCCTTATTCGGAGTGCAACCTTATCTTTAATCGTATTTATAGGTTTAACTTCGCTATTTAACGTTTATTTTTCTATGAACCACTTAGTTAATCCGTTTTCTTATTTCGGTTCTCTTTTACCCGTCACATATATCGCTCTGGCAGGAATTTTTCTTTCTCAATGCAAGGTTAGTTCAAACGCTTTGCGCTAGTAAACCTCAAAGCTGGAGCCGTTCCAGCAACTCCCGTTCGATCTTGACGGCGCGCGATTCCCGCTCCAACCCGCCGCCGGTGAGGAGAAAGCTGTCTTCCACGCGCTCGCCGAGGGTGGTGATCTTGGCGGTTTCGAGGCTGATGCCGTGCGCGGCCAGCACTTCGGCAATGTCGAACAGCAGGCCGGGGCGGTCTGCGGCGATGATTGACAGGATGTGGTGGCGGCCTGCTTCGTCGGCGTTCAGGGTAACGCTGGGTATGATCGGGAAGTGACGAAGCTGGCGCGAAAGGCGAACTGGCGGAGGGCGCGTGATTCTATCCGGGTGTTGCAGGGCAAGCGTCAAATCGTGCTCGATCAGGGGGAGGATGTCGCGGTAGTGCTCGTCACTGTCACTGTTCGGGTTTTGCAGAGTGAAACTGTCGAGCGCATGGCCGTGGCGGGTGGTATATACCCTGGCATCCAGGATGGAGAGCCCCATGCGGCAGAAGAACCCGGTCAGGCGCATGAACAGCTCTTTTTGATCCGGTGCATACACCATGACTTGGATACCCCTGTTGTCATCCAGGATCCGCGCCTTGACCACCGGCTCAGAGGATTCGACCTGAAAGTAAAGCATCTGTGCGTGCCAGGCGATTTCGTCGGACGAGTAGCGCATGAAATAGACGGTGTCGAGTTGTGACCACAGGGCATCCTCGACACCGGAATTCAGGCCGTAGGTGCGCAGCAAGTAGCGAGCTTCGCTGATGCGTTCGTCTTGGCGCAGTGCCTGTTGCGGCGTGGCTCCGCGTAGCAGGCGCTGTGTGGCGAGGAAGAGATCTTGGAGCAGCCTGCCTTTCCAGCCGTTCCAAACCTTTGGACTGGTTCCACGGATGTCGGCGTGGGTGAGGAGATACAGCGCCGTGAGCCGCCGTTCGTCGCCGACGGCAGCGGCGAATTTCTGGATGGTTTGCGGGTCGGTGGTGTCTTCTTTTTGCGCAGTGTGCGACATCATGAGGTGGTTGCCTACCAGCCAGACGATGAATTCGGTGTCTTCGGCTTTCAACCCGTGGTTTTCACAGAATTCGCGCGCATCATCCATGCCCAGGATAGAGTGGTCACCGCCACGCCCCTTGGCGATGTCGTGGAAGAGTACGGCGATGTAGAGCAGCCAATGAGGTTTGAACCTGAGCATCAGGCTGGTCATGAACGGGTGCTCATGCGCATGTTTGCCCATCGTGAAGCGGCGCATGTTGCGCAATACTTGGAGCGTGTGCTGATCCACGGTATAGGCATGAAACAGGTCGTGCTGCATCTGGCACAGGATTCTTCGCCAGGGCAGCAGGTAGCGAGACAGGATGCCGCATTGGTTCATCCCGCGGAAAGCATGCAGGATCCCGCGCTTTTGCTGGAGGATTTCGAAGAATTTCGTGCGGTTGGTAGGATCGGCGCGAAATGCGGCGTTGATGCGGGTGCGGTTGATCCAGAGCGCACGCAAGGTGCGTGCGGTCATGCCCTTGAGTTCGGGCCGCTTTTGCAGCAACAGGAAGCTTTCAAACATGGCATCGGGATGCCGTTCGAAAACCGTTTCGTCGCGTATGTCGAGCAGTTCGCGCACGGCTTGGAAACGCTCATTGATGATGATGGCCGGGAATTCATACCCTTGGAAAATTTCGTCGCCGTAGTTTTGGAGCAGGATGTAGTTAACCTGGATGAGCTTCTTGGCCGTCTGGTAGTAATGCTGCATCATGATTTCCGAAGCACGCCTAGCGGCAGTAGCCTTGAAGCCCATCGCACCGGCAAGGCGTTCCTGGTAGTCGAACAGCAGGCGGTCCTCGGCACGGCTCGCCAAATAATGCAGGCGAATGCGCACATGTTGCAGGAAGCGCTCTCCGCTGCGCAGGTCGTTTGCTTCGCTGCCGGTAATTAGGCGATGGTGTACTAGTTCCTGCCAGTTGTGTCCCAACTTGACAGCACGGGCAATCCAGCCGAGCAATTGTAAGTCACGTAAACCGCCGGGGCTTTCCTTGCAATTGGGTTCCAGCGAGTAAGGGGTGTCGTTGTAGCGTGCATAGCGTTGGTCGCGCTCAAACAATTTTGCACGGAAAAATTCGCGCACATCGATTTGCGCCCGGTAGCGCGCCTGGAACTGCTGGAATAAAGCTGCGTCGCCCGTGAGCAAACGGGATTCGAGCAGGTTGGTTTGTATCGTGATGTCGGCCTGCGCCGCTTCCAAGCATTCGTCGATAGTGCGCACGCTATGACCGACGGTGAACCTGAGGTCCCACAGTGCGCTGACCAGGACTGAGAGCTTGGTCTTCAGACCGTCGTTGGATGGTTCGGGCAGGAGGATCAACAGGTCGATGTCGGAGTACGGGAACAACTCACCGCGCCCGTAGCCGCCAACTGCCACCAGCGCGGCATTTGCAGGCATGCGGCAGGTTTTCCAGAGCCGAGCGAGTACCACGTCGGCCAGTGCCGCGTGTCCGCGCAGCAACCGCGTGGTTAAAGGCTTGGCTTCGTAGGCGGTACGCAGGGAAGCACGAACGGTCTCGATGCGCTTGCATCCGGTGGCAATCGCCTGCTTTAGTCCGGGAATCAGACTGTCAGCCATGGGGCTTTGCAACGTTCAGCGTTGCAACTCGTAAATGGGGGCCGGGGGCAGTGCGGCAATCGCGTTGGCGGTGGACGTGGCGAGCGTCCCTGTCAACAATTTTGGCGGCAGCGGGCAGGCGGCGGACAGCGACAGAACCTCTACACCGTCTTCGGTGACGAGTACTGTGTGTTCCCATTGCGCCGACAGGCTGCGGTCACGGGTGACAATTGTCCACCCATCGGGCAATTCCGAGATGGCTGCCTTACCCGCGTTGATCATCGGTTCGATGGTAAAGATCATTCCCGGGCGGAGTTCGATGCCTGTGCTCAAGGAACCATAGTGCAGTACTTGCGGTTCTTCGTGGAACCTGCGTCCGATGCCATGCCCGCAGAATTCGCGCACTACTGAGAAGCCGTTGCCTTCGGCGTGCCGCTGGATGGCGTGGCCAATGTCGCCCAGATACCCACCGGGCCGCACGGTAGCAATGCCGAGCCACATACATTCGTAAGTCACCTGACACAAGCGTTTGGCAAGAATGGAAGCGTCGCCGATGATGAACATCCGGCTGGTATCGCCGTAAAAACCCGCCTGGGAAATGATAGTGACATCAATATTGAGGATGTCGCCTTTTTTCAGCGGTTTTTCTCCCGGAATACCGTGACAGACTTGATGATTGAGCGAAGTGCAAATCGAGGCGGGGTAGGGGGAATAGCCCGGAGGCGCGTAGTTAAGTGTGGCGGAAACCGTGTGCTGCATCTTTTCCATGTATTCGCGGCACAAGCGGTCTAGTTCACCGGTCGTGACGCCAACCTGGACGAAAGGGGCAATGTAATCAAGCACCTCCGCCGCCAGACGGCAGGCGATGCGCATTTCTTTTATCTCTTCCGGTGTTTTTGGAACGGGTTTGCTCATGTCGTAGCGGGCAGTGTAATAGGAATGGAAAGCGGAGGGTATTTCGGCTTGATCTGACGATCCCCATTTTGACGATGCCCGGTTGTTGGATCAATTCAGGTCCTGAATTTTTCGATCCACATCTCCTTTCCAGCGGTCAGGGTTTGCAGGGGAGTGCGTCCGCAACACATCTTACCTTGATGGATTCTCTCATTGTTGTGGTAGGCCAGCCAAGCGTCCAGATCGGCCTGCAACTCACCAAGAGACAAAGTAGTGCTTTTTGCGGAACGCGACCTGGTAGAACTCCTGCAAGACAGTTTTATGAATGCATTCGCAGATGCCGTTCGTCCGTGGATCCGCACCTTGGCTTCGGTGTGTTTAATGTTATTGAATGCTTGATCCCGAGTAGTTGACTAAATTACATGGATATGGGTAGAGTAGAATTGTTGAACGTTTAACTCGGGTATTTACTGGGCGAATGGTTCGGCAACGACAACCAAAATGATGAGGAGCGGAGGAGACATGAGATTGACAACCAAAGGCCGGTTCGCGGTAACGGCGATGATTGACCTGGCTTCGCGCCAGGACAGTGGGCCGGTGACCTTGAACGGTATATCGGAACGCCAACGCATTTCCCTTTCCTACCTAGAGCAGCTTTTTGGCCGGCTGCGCCGTTGCAATCTCGTGAAGAGCGTGCGTGGACCGGGTGGCGGTTATCGGTTGGCTCGTAAAATGGACGAGATTACAGTGACGGATATTGTGCTTGCTGTCGATGAGCCGCTCGACGCGACCCGTTGTGGTGGGCGGGCAAACTGCAACAACGCCGCGCAGTGCATGACACATGACCTATGGAGCAACTTGAACAGGCGCATGTTCGATTATCTGGACTCGGTGACGCTCGGTTCGCTGGTCGGACGGCCAATTTATATTGGGTCCTGTGTATCCGGGGAAAGGCAGGCGATATCGCCACAAATGGGGCAGGGGCAGATACAGATGCCGGTTCATGCAGTTTGAATGTTGTATCGGTACTACCGGGTTTGGTGTATACCACCATCCATTAAACTTGGTTCCCTTATTCAAACAGACCAGATATGAAAAAATGGTAAAACTTCCCATTTACCTTGATTACTCAGCCACCACACCAGTTGATCCAGACGTGGCGCAGGCGATGGTTCCTTGGCTCACTGAGCGTTTTGGCAACCCCGCCAGCCGTTCCCACGCCTTCGGCTGGGAGGCGGAAGCGGCAGTGGAGAAGGCGCGTACGGATGTGGCGGCGCTGGTTGGGGCAGACCTGCGTGAAATCATCTGGACTTCGGGGGCTACGGAGTCAAACAACCTCGCCATCAAAGGGGCGGCGCATTTTTATAAGGATAAAGGCCGCCATCTCATTACCCTCAAGACCGAACACAAAGCAGTGCTCGATACTGTCCGTGAACTCGAACGCGGAGGGTTTGAAGCCACTTACCTCGGCGTGCGGGAAAATGGCCTGATTGACCTCGATGCTTTTTGCGCCGCGTTGCGCCCGGATACCAGCGTCGTTTCGGTCATGCTGGTCAACAACGAAATCGGCGTAATCCAGCCTATCGGGGAAATCGGGGCGATTTGCCGCGAGAAGGGTATCGTGTTCCACGTCGACGCGGCGCAGGCAACGGGCAAGGTCGACATCGACCTCACGAAGCTGCCTGTCGACCTGATGAGCTTTTCCGCCCACAAAACCTACGGACCCAAAGGCATTGGCGCACTCTACGTGCGGCGCAAGCCCCGTGCGCGCCTGGAAGCCCAGATGCACGGCGGCGGACACGAACGTGGGTTGCGTTCGGGAACCTTGCCGACGCACCAAATCGTCGGCATGGGTGAAGCCTTCCGCCTGGCACGCGAAAACATGGTTTCCGAACTGCCGCGCATCCGTGCGTTGCGTGACCGGCTGCTTGCCGGTATTTCCTGCATCGAAGCGACCTACGTCAACGGCGATATGGCACCGGAACATCGCGTGCCGCACAACCTCAATGTTTCTTTTGCCTATGTCGAGGGTGAATCCCTGATGATGTCGATCAAGGATATTGCGGTATCTTCGGGTTCGGCCTGCACTTCCGCGAGCCTGGAACCGTCCTACGTCCTGCGAGCAATCGGTCGCGATGACGAATTGGCTCACAGTTCCATTCGTTTCGCCCTTGGGCGTTTCACGACTGCCGAAGAAATAGACTACGCCGTCGAAGTGCTCCAGCGCGGGGTTGGTAAACTGCGCGACCTTTCCCCGCTCTGGGAAATGGCGCAGGCAGGTATCGATCTCAATACGGTGCAATGGGCAGCACGGTAAAATTAAAACCTTCGACACCCTGGACACGCGGTTGAGTTGAAAAGATGCAAGGGAACAGGAGAAAAGCGGTATGACTTACAGCAACAAGGTTCTGGATCATTATGAAAACCCTCGTAATACCGGGTCGTTCGAGCAGGGCGAAGAAGGCGTGGCTACCGGTATGGTGGGTGCGCCTGCCTGTGGCGACGTGATGAAACTTCAGATTAAGGTCGGCAAGGACGGTGTTATTGAAGATGCCCGTTTCAAAACCTACGGCTGCGGGTCGGCAATTGCTTCGTCCTCGCTCGTAACCGAATGGGTCAAGGGTAAAACGCTCGACGAGGCTCTGACGATCAAAAACGCGCAAATTGCTGAAGAACTGGCGCTACCACCCGTCAAAATTCATTGCTCAGTGCTGGCTGAAGATGCCATTCGCGCCGCAGTGGCCGATTACAAGAAAAAGCATGGAGAATGACATGAGCGTTACCTTGACAGAGCGCGCTGCACGGCATATTAGCAACTTCATCGACAAACGTGGCAAGGGGTTTGGCGTCCGTCTGGGCATCAAAACCTCCGGCTGTTCCGGCATGGCCTATAAGCTCGAATTTGTCGACCAGGCTCTCGACGGCGACCTCGTGATCGACAGCCACGGCGTCAAGATTGTGATCGATCAGAAAAGCCTCGTCTATCTTGACGGAACCGAACTCGATTACGTGCGGGAAGGGCTGAACGAAGGCTTCAAGTTCAATAACCCCAACGCTAAAAACCAATGTGGTTGTGGCGAGAGCTTTAATGTGTAGGGGACGCCGCCTCCGGCGTCCCGTGGTAAGCGTACCGACAATTTCATCGACGGGACGCCGAGGGCGGCGTCCCCTACATCGCCATCGCCAATGAGTGTTGACCTTTCCCTCGACTACTTTTCCCTGTTCGGCCTGCCGTGCCGGTTCCGGCTCGATGAAACGGCGCTTGACCGTGCTTGGCACGCGCTGCAAACCGAAACTCACCCGGATTGTCATGCCCATTTGCCCGAAAACGCCCAGCGTGCTGCAATGCAAGAGGCGTTGCGCATCAACGAAGCCTATATCACACTCAAAAAATCGGTCACGCGTGCCAGATACCTGCTCGAACTAGCAGGGATGAGCCCAGATGCCATCAATGAAAACGTGGTGGCACCCGAATATTTGTTCGAGCAATTGGAATGGCGCGAGGCAGTACAAGAGGCGCGCGAGGCCAATGATGTCGACACGCTGGAACAGTTGGCGCTGCGCCTGCAAATTCAGATGGCCGGGGTCGTCACGCAACTGGCAGGTCAGCTTGACGAGCAGCGTGACCTCGAAGCCGCTGCCGACACTGTGCGGCGGCTGATGTTTCTCGACAAACTTCGCCTTGGGATTGACAACGCCCTGGCGGCGCTCGACGACTAACCGATTGATGCCTATACGGGCAAAAGGAAAACATGTCCCTGTTGCAGATTGCCGAGCCTGGTCAGTCCGCTGCGCCGCACAAGCACCGGCTGGCAATAGGCATCGACCTCGGCACGACCAACTCACTGGTCGCCACGGTCAGGAACGGCATTGCCGTCTGCCTGACCGACGAACAGGGCCGTGCGCTCATGCCCTCGGTCGTCCATTACCGGGACGGCGGCGGGATCGAACTTGGGTTCGACGCCATGAATGCACGTGTTTCCGACCCCCGGAACACCATCGTTTCCGTTAAACGCTTTATGGGGCGCGGCCTTGCCGACGTGACCCACATCGAAGCTATGCCTTACGTATTTGAAGGGATACCCGGCATGCTGCGGTTGCGTACCGTGCAAGGCAGCAAAAGCCCCGTGGAAATTTCTGCCGAACTCCTGCGTGCGCTGCGTGAACGGGCTGAAGCGAGCCTGGGCGGCGAGCTTACCGGAGCCGTCGTCACCGTTCCCGCCTATTTCGACGACGCCCAGCGGCAGGCCACGCGGGATGCCGCACGTCTGGCCGGGCTTCACGTCCTGCGCCTGCTCAACGAACCCACGGCAGCGGCGGTAGCTTATGGGCTCGACAACGCATCCGAGGGCGTTTACGCGGTCTTTGACCTAGGTGGTGGAACTTTCGACCTTTCCATACTCAAGCTCACACGCGGCGTGTTTGAAGTACTTTCCACCAACGGCGACACTTCCCTGGGCGGCGACGACTTCGACCACCGCCTGTACTGCTGGGTGCTCGATAATGCCCGTATTGCCCCCCCTTCTGCCGAAGATGCCCGCCGCCTGCAAATGGCTGCGCGTGCGGTCAAGGAACTGCTTACCGTCAGCGAAGAAACCCCGTTCCGCCTCCGGCTCGATTCCGGGGAAGAAGTCGACCTTACCGTGACCCGTGCCGCTTTCTTCGAGATGACGCGCCCACTCGTCCAGAAAACCCTCACCCCGGTCAAACGTGCGCTACGCGATGCCAGGCTTTCCCCCCGAGATATCAAAGGGGTTGTCATGGTCGGCGGGGCGACGCGTATGCCGCACATTCAGCGCGCTGTGGCCGAGTACTTTGGGCAGGAGCCGCTGACCAACCTCGACCCGGACAAGGTTGTTGCCCTTGGTGCGGCCATGCAGGCCAATGCGCTCGTAGGCAACCGTCGGGAAAACGATCACTGGCTTTTGCTCGATGTTATTCCGCTTTCCCTCGGGCTGGAAACGATGGGTGGGCTTTCCGAAAAAATCATTCCGCGTAACGCAACCCTGCCCGTAGCGAGGGCGCAGGAATTTACCACCTTCAAGGACGGCCAGACGGCCATGTCCTTCCATGTCGTGCAGGGAGAACGGGAACTGGTTGCCGACTGCCGTTCGCTCGCCCGGTTCGAGTTGCGCGGCATCCCACCGATGGCGGCGGGCGTGGCACGCATCCGCGTGATCTTCCAGGTCGATGCCGATGGGTTGCTGTCCGTTTCTGCGCGCGAAACCAGTACCGGCGTGGAAGCAAGCATTCACGTCAAACCTTCCTACGGCCTCACCGATGACGAAATTGCCGGCATGCTGCGTTCCAGCCTGGAACATGCCGGTGACGACCTCACCGCACGTGCGCTGCGCGAACAGCAGGTCGAAGCCGAACGCCTTCTCGAAGCCTGTACCCAGGCGCTTGCCGCCGATGGCGAACTGCTCGACGAAGCGGAGCGTGCCGCCATCGATGCCCTCATCGCACGCCTGCGCCAGCTTGCTCCCGGGAACGATGCCACCGCACTGTCCGACGGCATCGCCGCACTTTCCCGCGCAACCGAAAGCTTTGCCACCCGCCGCATGAACCGCGCACTCTCCACCGCCCTGACCGGGCACAACATCGACGAACTCTGAACCAAGAGCCATGACCCGGATCATCGTCCTGCCCCATGCCGAATACTGTCCACAAGGCACCGTCATCGAAGCCGAAGCGGGGCACACCCTTTGCGACGCGCTGCTTGCCGGGGGTATCGAAATCGAACACGCCTGCGAACAATCCTGCGCCTGCACCACCTGCCATGTCATCGTGCGCGAAGGCTACGGGACGCTGGAAGACGCCACAGATGACGAAGAAGACCTGCTCGACCGCGCCTGGGGGCTAACCCCACGTTCAAGGCTGTCCTGTCAGGTCATCGTCGGCACGGCTCCACTGACCGTGGAAATACCGCGTTACACGATCAACCTCGCCCGCGAGGAGAAGCACGGATGAAACTCAAATGGACGGACGTTCACGACATTGCCGAGCGGCTCCTTGAAACCCACCCGGAAGCCGACCCCGTGCACGTCAACTTCGTCGACCTCATGAACTGGGTGAAAGCACTACCCGAATTCGACGACGACTCCGCACGCTGCGGCGAACGCATCCTTGAGGCTATTCAGCAGGCGTGGATTGACGAAGCGGATTGAAGCCAATTCTCAAAACATGCCAATGCATTTAAAGAAAATTAAAAACACAAAGCATAGCAGACCTCATTCTGTGCCGCGTTTCGGGAGTTGAAAAGCATACAAATTATTGCCACCAGCAACTACAAACAGTCGGTTTCCGTCGGGGTGAAATATCAATGACGAAGAAAATTCTCTCTCTTCATTGCCGGGGTCGAAAAACCTGTGCTGCCCAACAGCTTGTTTTGTCCTGATATCCCAGACGCGGACAAACCCTTTCCCGTTCGATGTTGCAAGCAGGCCGTTTTCGGAGAGTTTGGCTTCCCAGATTTTGCCGGGTGCGTTACCTTCAAATTCAAGCTGAAACGGTTCCGTGCGGTAAACCCGGATATTGCGCCTGAATGCAATCACAAAAAATTTCTCGTCAGGCGAAAAAAACGCAATAAGATTTTCCCACCTTCCTATCTTGGAAAACTTGTCGCTGCAAAAACCGATAATTTCCTGATCTTTAAGGTGTACGGTTTCGTGGGCAGGGAATTTTCGCAGCTTGCAACGGGATTCTCCCAAATCAACCACGTAACGCTCGCTTGGACTGATGATGGCGTCCCTTTCCAACTTTCCCTTTTGGTCGGTGGAGGGGTCAAAGAGGTGTTTTTGCTGGGTGAAGGGGTCAAAAAGAAACCAATGATAGCCATTTTTATAAATATCTTTTGCCAGTACCCGTCCGCTGTCAACCAGTGTAAGTGGATTGTCATACCTTCTTGACCACATAAATCCAGACTCGTATAGGTACGGTGGCATGATGATAGAGTGGTGTGCGTCAGTGCGCCAGTCAACAAGCATTACAGTCTCGTTAACAGCACTCTCCCTGATAACTACAAAATGATTTTTGTTGGCGATGAGTTTGTCACCACCACCCCAAGAAAAAGAATATTTTGCAATTT
>WQYV01000083.1 GCA_009781085.1 Betaproteobacteria bacterium | reverse complement strand
CTCGCGCCGGGTCATGGACATCCTGGCCGACGTCAACAAAAAAGACGGCATGACCGTACTGGTCTCCCTGCACCAGGTGGACTACGCCACCCGCTACTGCCCGCGCACCATCGCCATGAAAGACGGGCGCATCGTCTTTGATGGCCCTTCCAGCGCGCTGACCCCCGCCTTTCTCTGCGACCTGTACGGTGCCGAGTGCGCAACGATGTTCACGGGCACGGTCAACAAACCCCATACCGAGGCGCAGTCCGGCAGGATCGTCCCGATTCTCAATCCCTTGGCCGCCTGAATGCGGCTCTTTTTTCATTCATGTTTTCATCAGGAGACCCCAGTATGAGCATCCGATCCATTGTTCTCGGAGCCATCGCCCTTTCCGTATCGCTGTTTGGCGGTGTCGCCAGCGCAGCACAGGAACTGAATTTCGGCATCATCAGTACGGAAACCTCGCAAAACCTGAAATCCATCTGGACGCCTTTTCTGGAAGATATGGAAAAGGAAACCGGACTCAAGGTAAACGCGTTTTTCGCTTCGGATTATGCAGGTATCGTCACGGGCATGCAGTACAACAAGGTGCAACTCGCCTGGTACGGCGGTAAGGCCGCGAAGGAAGCGGTCGACCGCGCCGATGGCGAAGTGTTCGCACAGGTCATCCATGCCAACGGGGACGGCGGTTACTACTCGCATCTGGTTGCCCATAAGGATTCGCCCCTGAATAGCGAAAAAGACATGCTGGCGCAGGCAAAGAACCTCACTTTCGCCAACGGCGATCCCAATTCCACGTCCGGCTTTCTGGTTCCCGGCTACTACGTCTTTGCCGTCAATAAGGTTGAGCCGAAAGCCATTTTCAAGCGCACCTTGAATGCCAGCCACGAAACCAACGCCCTTTCCGTGGCCAACAAGCAGGTCGATGTGGCGACCTGCAACAGCGAAATCATGGAGCGCCTCAGAAAGACGAATCCGGAAAAGCGGGAACAGATCAAAATTATCTGGACTTCCCCCTTGATTCCATCCGACCCGCTGGTATGGCGCAAGGACTTGCCTGCTGATGTCAAAACGAAAGTCCGGGATTTCATCCTGAACTACGGCAAGGAAGGCAGGCCGAATGCCGCCCACGAAAAAGAGGTGCTCCTGGCGCTGCAATGGTCGCAATTCCGCGCTTCCAACAACGACCAACTCCTGCCTATCCGGCAGTTGGAACTGTTCAAGGAGAAGGGCAGCATCGAAAGCAACGTCAACATGAGCGCCGCCGACAGGCAAGCGAAGGTCAAGGAGATTGACGCCAAGCTGGTTGCCCTGAACGCCCGCATGGAAGAACTCAGCCGGGCGCAAAAGCAATAAAGCCGCATGAAAGGAAAATAGGATGGCTTCAGTCTCCGAAATGCCCCATACACCCGAGACCGCGCCTTTGTATCCAACTTCCGTAACAGGCCACATCCGTTCCTTGCTCACGCTGATCGGATGGGGCTTGTTCCTCGTGGTTCTCGCGTGGTCATGGCAAGGGGCTGAAATGCGTCCCCTGGCACTTATATCGGACGCCGGAAATATGGTGTCCTTTAGCAAAGACTTCTTTCCCCCGGACTTTACCGACTGGACTATCTATCTGGAGGAAATGGTCGTCACGGTGCAAATCGCCCTGTGGGGAACCATTCTCGCCGTACTATTCGCCGTGCCGCTCGGTATTTTGAGTTCCGAGAACATCGTGCCGTGGTGGGTCTATCAGCCGGTGCGCCGTCTGATGGACGCTGCCCGCTCCATCAACGAAATGGTTTTTGCGATGCTGTTCGTCGTGGCGGTAGGGCTTGGTCCCTTTGCCGGGGTGCTCGCCCTGTTTGTTCACACCACGGGTGTGCTTGCCAAACTGTTTTCCGAAGCGGTGGAGGCGATCGATCCCCAGCCGGTCGAAGGCATACGTTCAACGGGGGCGCTTGCCATCGAGGAAGTAATCTTCGGAGTCATCCCGCAAGTGCTGCCGCTCTGGATTTCTTATTCGCTCTACCGCTTTGAATCGAATATCCGCTCCGCCACCGTCGTCGGCATGGTTGGCGCGGGCGGCATCGGCGTGCTGCTGTGGGAACTCATCCGGGGGTTCTATTTCGCCCGCACCTGCGCGGTCATGCTGATCATCATTGCCGTCGTCGTCGCGTTTGACCTGTTATCCCAACACATCCGCAAGCGTTTCGTATGAACGGACTTGCACCAAGGAATTCACTATGAGCACACTTTGCCTGACCAACGGACAGGTTTTGACGCCACAAGGCGAAGTCGACAGCCTGCTTTTCAGCGACGGGTTTATCTCTGGGGATTGTGGCGCAGCGGATTGCGAGCATGACCTTGAAGGCGACTATCTGATCCCCGGCCTGATCGAACTGCATACCGACAACCTGGAAAAGCATTTCGTCCCACGTGCCGGGGTAAGTTGGCCTGCCGGAATTTCTTCCATCGCGGCGCATGACGTACATATGGTCGGTTCCGGCGTGACGACGGTGTTCGATGCCATTACCGTCGGGGAACCTGTCAACAGGAGGAACCGGAACGAACTTTTTGCCGTCAGCCTGAACGCCATTGCGGACGCGGGTGAGCGTAACCTGTTGCGGGCGGAGCATTTCCTGCATTTGCGCTGCGAACTCGCAGGCGACGATGTCGTGGAACTGGTTACCCCCTATATGGAACATGAAAGGCTACGTTTGCTTTCGATCATGGATCACACACCCGGTCAGCGGCAATGGCGGGATCTGGACAAATACAAGACCTACCACAGCCTGCACGGAACCAGCGAAGAGGCGTTTGCGGAACGTCTGGAAATGCTGCGGGCGAAGCAGAAAAAAAATGCGCGCAAAAACCTGGATGCCCTTGTGGACATCTGCCGCGACCGTTCCCTGCCGCTGGCCAGCCATGACGATACGACCGTGGAACATGTGCAGGAAAACGTCAATGTCGGCGTGAGCCTGTCTGAGTTCCCGACCACCCTGGAGGCCGCGCAGGAAGCACGGCGTCACGGCCTGTCCATCATCATGGGCGCGCCCAACATCGTGCGCGGGGGGTCGCACTCCGGCAACGTATCGGCGCTGGAACTGGCGAAACGGGGGTTGCTGGACATCCTTTCTTCCGACTACATGCCTGCGAGCCTGCTGCACGCGGCCTTCCTGCTTCCGGGGCTGATGGACATCACCCTCACGAAAGCCTTGGAAACCGTGACAATTAACCCGGCGAAGGCGGTAGGGCTCGATGATCGCGGTACGCTGGAGCCGGGCAAGCGAGCGGATGCCGTGCAGGTGAGGCTGGCGGACGGCGTTCCCGTAGTGCGGGCTGTTTGGCGGGCGGGCATGCGGGTGCTGTAGAGAGTGAACGCACGCTATGCAGTGTATTTCGTCCCTGAACCGGAAACGGCGCTGGCAAAGCTAGGCTCGGCGCTGCTTGGCCGGGACAGTGAAACGGGTCATCCCGTAGCGCAGCCATCTGTTCCCGGTTTTCCGCAAGAAAGCCTACGCGCCCTGACCGTAAACGCACGGCGCTATGGGCTGCATGCCACGCTGAAAGCGCCGTTTTTTCTGAAACAGGGAATGACGGAAGATGATCTTCTGCGTTTTGCCGACGATTTTGTCGTAGGCAGGCAGCCCATCGTGCTGCCGGGATTGGCTGTCAAGCGCATCGGTTCTTTCTTTGCGCTGGTTCCATCCGGAGAAAACCCGGAGGGACAGGAAGCCATACAGCGCATCAACGCCCTTGCGGCGGATGCCGTCTCCTTTTTCGACCCGTTCCGGGCAGCCCTGACGGAACAGGAAATCGCACGCCGGAACCCACAAAAGCTTAGTGCACGGCAGAGGGCGCTACTGACCGGGTGGGGCTACCCTTACGTCTTTGAAGAATACCGTTTCCACATCACACTCACCGACAGGTTTTTTGACGAGGCGGCAGCCCGTGTCATGGAAGCGAACCTGCAAACAGCCTTTGCGGCGGTATGCGGTGAAGCTGTCAGCGTCTCGGGCGTGTGTATCTGCAAGCAAATAACGCTCGATTCTGTTTCAGGGGACGATGCGGACTCCAGAAACAGCGATTGCGAATTCATGCTCTTGAAACGGCTCGCTTTCCAGAAGCCCTGATTACAGAGTACACGCAGAAGTAATATTACTTTTATCATTTTGGGTATGATTTTGTTATAACATCTACCCGCAATACGTCGATACGATCTCGACCCGGTTATGCCCCAATTCCCCTGATACCTTCTGCCTTGCCGCCTTGTCGGCTTCGCGCTCTTCACCTGTGAAGGTTTTTCGCGCCGACCCCCCGGCTTTCGGCGCTGGATTACCGGCGAGTTCCTCAAGCCGTTTCTGCGCGTATTGGTGGCGAAGCCCATGCAGGTTGTGCAGGTCCGCCGCCCTGGTCTGGACGTTGTAAATCCGGCGCTGCTGCGCGTAGGTTCTGTGAGGGGGGATTAGAGCGTTTTTGATTTTTAAGGAAAATCGAAACCTCAGACAGACGGGCTTTACTGGAAGAAGTCAAGTATTCCAGGTATCCCTGAGAACATTCCTGTTTGTTTTCACTCGTTTCAGCCATAGGTGATTCTCCTCTGTCTCGGCTTGATCTGTTGACCTTGCGGCGAGAAGGTTTATGGCTACCGCCCCGCATACCGGCTCACATCCGGCCTCTGCGCCGTCCCATACGGCGCAAGGTGCTTGTCGTCGCGCAGATTCGGGTCATCGGGTGAAACCTGGCAGGTAGCTTCGATCTCATCAGGCCAGCGGGGGATTTTGCTTGTCCACATGGCAATTTGGCGGCCGATGGCACCGAATATGAAGAACGGGATGGTAATCGGAAAAGCAAGGACACCGAGGTATACCCTTTCGTTCTCACTGAGATTACCAAATAATTGCCGAAAACTACCCCAGAACGTTTCCCGCCGTTCAGCAACGTTCGATACCCTGTCTACCATACCGGCGAGTTCAGCCACCTTCTCATCGTCACCCTCCATGTATTGACGCACGAATTCCCATTGCAAGAAATGCTCTTCTTTATTCCCTGTTGTACCGCTCATGAGCGCAAATGTTTGCAGTATGGTTTTACGATCCTTCGATAGTTGGTATCCGGCAACGATGGAATTTGTCGTCTGTGTACATGTAGAAAGAGGCGAGCCTCCTACCGGAACAATTAGGTGACTTGTAAACCAATTTTGGCGATAGGTGAAATAAATATCATCCCACGGAATTGATAGAATCTTTCCATATTGCCATTCTAAAAAAATATGAACCATCCGTGTTTTTCGGTTGAAACGCATCGGATAATGAGTATAATTAAAGGATTCTATTTTGAGCAGCTTTATAATAAAGCTCGTCAGTAATTTAGAAAATAAAGCAAGCAAAACCGTCAATAGAAACAAACCAATACTCAACCCTTTATCAACAATAAATCCTACTCCAATCAAAGGAAAACATAACGTAATAATTAACAAAAGAATACAAAAAGATGTACCAAACCCTTTACTAGAAAAGTGAACATCAGTACATTCCAGAAAAGTGGAATTCATCTTTATCACAGGCAACACAGGCTTGGCTACGGGGATTGGTGCAGGCTTGTTCTGCGGCAAATGATTTGCACGATCTACATTATCTAGCGGGCAAATAGTGTCGTAGAGACTGGCGGGGTAATCCAAGAATTGAAAATAATCCACTTTCACCTACCTTTTCGATTAGTTCGTTATAAAGTCATCGCAACGTTTACCACGAGACACCGATGGTGGTGTCCCCAAAATGTTGTGCGTAATCCAAAAATCATCGCCCCGCATACCGGCTGACATCCGGCCTCTTCGCCGTCCCATACGGCGCAAGGTGCTTGTCGTCGCGCAGATTCGGGTCATCGGGCGCAATTTGGCAGGTAGCCTCGATCTCTTCCGGCCAGCGGGGGATTTTGCTTGTCCACATGGCAATCTGGCGGCCAAGGGTGGTGAGGAGGATGAGCGGCGAGGCAATGATGAAGAGGTGTAAATGCGGCCCGGCAAAAGCCGCCCAGGCCTGCCGGAAACTCTCGTAAAGTGTTTCCCTGCGCCCGCCCACGCCCATCACTTCTTCCACCATGTTGGCGAGTTCAGCTACTTTCTTGTCGTCGCCTTCCATGTATTGGCGCACGAACTCCCACTGCAGGAAACGGTATTCGCTGTCATCTTCGCTTTGTTGCGAAAGCTGAAAGGTTGCCAGTACCATCTTGCCGTCCTCAGTCAGTTTGTGGGCGTAGACGATGAATTGTGAGGATTCCCCAGTAAACGTGCTGCTGGTAAAAAATGCCTTGTCCCACGGGATCGAAACAATCTCGCGTTTTTTATTGTCCAGGAACGCATGAACCATCCGCGTATTGCGGTTGAAACGCATCGGGAAATGCGTGTAGGTGAAGCATTCTTGTCGGAGGAGCAAGATGAAGAAAAATATGAATGGAATAGTGATTAAAATCATAAAACTTCCAGCAAGGATCATTTCCAGTGAAATTTCATGCCATTTTTGAATAATATCTGGAATAATGTAAGAAGAAGGCATGCCCAATATGTACAAAAAAACAAGGCACATTACCGTGACAAACCCCTTTCTCAAGAATCCAGAGTCGACACATTCCAGGTACGTGGAATCCATCCGCACCACCGACAACTGAGGCCAAGCCACAGGAACCGGGGAAGGCTTGCCCTGTGGCAGTTGGCCGTCACGCTCCCACGGCCATAATGGCCTGTTGACCGGGAAACCATCCCGCAAGAGCCTGTAGAATTCGCCAAGTTTCCCCATGACTCTATTCTGTTATCCCTGTATCGCTTTCAGCACGCGCAGTTCTTCTTCCAGCGACCCGAATTTGGCGGCGCTGTCCGTACCAAACAGGCAGCGGCCAAGCCAGTCCTGGAGGTCATTGTCCTTGATGGCGCCAATCAACAATGAGAGTGCAAACCCAAGGACAAAGAGGACAATACCTGCACCCGGAAGCCAAGCCGCCACAGCATATCTAGGAATCATTGAGGCGACAATCAAACCCATGCCAGCAACGTTAAAAATACCAGAGAATCCGTACAAGACCATCATGCCGGGTTGTTTGTTATCCCATGATTTCCAAGCATTCGCAAAATCCAAATACGCCGTAATCGCACCCCCCGCAATACCAAAAAACTTCGCCCCATATTTAAGCCAGAATTTCTCCTTATCAAACAACTGAGGCGAGAACCTCGCAAAACTCGGCTTCAACTCCGCCATTGCCTCCATCGCGCTGCCCATCGCGTTCACCGTCCCAAAACTCAGTGCCGTGAAGCTCAATTGTGCCTCACCGGCCTTGGTTTTGTCCCCAGAAGCCATGACCTTTTCCAGTTCGTTCCCGCCCTTTATCTGCAAGGCTACCTGCAACAGACCCACGACAATGGATGCTGCGGCGGGCAGCCTGCCCTGCACTTCCTTGTTGATCCGTTCAGTGACCTGCACCCCGTCGAACATCTCCTTCGCGCCCAGGCCACGGTGCAGATACATGAGTTCATGCGAGCGCTCCAACTGCTTGACCGCCCACTGGTTCTGGAGGAGCGCAGCGGTTTTGTTCGTCGTGACACGCGTATTGTGCTGAATCGCCCCGCCCACATCGCCTGCTTCCTGCAACGCCTGGGTCAAGGCTTTCTCGTTGAACGCAATATAGGCCGTAAACTTCGTCTCCTTGCCCCCCGCCTGCCTCAACTTCGCCTCAAACGCCTCTGCAATGTCATCGCTTCGCAGCCGGAGGTCGAGGTGAGTCCCCGGCAGGTCATTGATATGCCGCTCGGTCAGGTAACGGGAGACTTCGGGGATATTGTCCGCGATCTGTACCCGGATGATCGGCAGGTGCGCCACATAGCCCATTTTGACCAGCCCGGCGGGGATCGGCCCGGCCGTGGCAACAGCGTTCGCCGCACGGATGACGCTGCCCCCAACCTGCGCGGTGAGGCGGGCGAGGATCGAATGGCCCGCATTGACCAGTTCCGAATTTCTTGAGACCGCCTTGACGGCCCTGCCAGATTGTTTGAGCACCCCTTGCCAGAATTTCAACTGGGTTTTGAGGTCGATGCCGCCTACACCTTGGTCGATAGCCGCCTGCATTTCCCTGGCTTCCGAATCCTGGTTCCACACCAGGGCGCGGGAGAGCACCTTGGTTTTGTCCAGCTTGCCGGTTTCGTCCAGCATGCCGGCATTGAGCTGATTCATGATGATCTCTTCGTTGATGGGCGCTTTGTCCTGCAAGCTCCCTAGGCACAGCGAAACAATCGTCGCGTAGGACAGCCCGCTGTACATATCGCAGGGGTCGTGGTTGCATTCCATGCTGGCGGTAAAGAGCTTGCCCTTGAACCATGAGACATAGCCTTTTGCCAACGGGAGGATGTGGTCTTTGTCGAAGGCTTCTAGGTCATCCTCAAACGCTTTCTTGGCGGCCTCCATTTTGGTTTTGTCTATTTTTACGCCGTAAGTCTTGTTCCAGGCCGCTTCCGCCAAAGGCTCAAAATCCTCTGTGTACGGCCTGTCGTCCCGTTTCTTCCTGACCAGCGAGTCGCCGACCGCACCGTAATGCACGAGGTCGTAATCCACGGAACCGCTGGCGTATCCCCCCTGCTTGCCTTGGCGGTCATATTTTTCGTTTTCAAATTTCCGGGCGCGGGCCTTCAGGTTCTCCTTGACCCCCAGCTTGATGTTTTTGATCACCCCGGCAAGGGTGATTTCGCGCTCAAACTTCTTTTGGCGGTCTTCATTGACGTACTTGCCCAGCCTGTAGTCCATGTACACGGACAAGTCCATCACGATCCCCACCGGGTCGTTCAGTGCCACGACAGCCGCCTTGTGCTTGTTTTCCGCGCCAAGCATGCGTTCTGCCGCACGTAGGAGCGAATCCTTCGGCGTGCTTGGGCTCCCTCTCAGCGCCTCGGCCTTTGCGCGTTGTTCGGGGTCTTTGATTAGGGGGATTTTTTTAAATATCTCGGCCAGTTGCGCTGTCGAGACGGGGTAGTCCAGCTTGACGCCCGTGAGCGTTGCCAGGGTTTCCACATCATGCGCCAGACGTAGCCTGGGTATCGGCGCGGGGCTGAACTCGAATGCCTTGCGGTTCACCCCCGCTGCCATGTCCATGACGTGTTTGTCGCATTCATCGAGCCGGCAGGCGTTCGGGTGGCTGCCCGTGCCCCACCATTGCCTGAGGTCGAACTTTTGCATGTGGCGGTTACGCACCTTCTCCTTTTCATTCTCCTTGAGCACGTCGTCCGTCCATTGCGTGTCCGAAAAACCAAGCCAGATCGTGCGGGGGATTGAAGGGTCGACCACCGAGATGCAACGGGCAACCATCTCGCTTGCCCACGGGTCGCAGGGCACGGCACTTTCGTCCCCATGGCTGCCTATCGGATGGTTCCCTTTGGGAACCGGGAAAGGGATGTAATAGCCTTGGCTGTTGATGTAATAGCCTTGCCAGGGGTGTTTGCGGCCAATTTCGTCGCGGCCCTCCGGATCATAGACGTAGAGACAACCCTGCCGGAGTGCGCGCAGGGTATAGCCAGTATCGGAATCCAACGGAATGCCGAAGTCGCCATCATGCGTTGCCGTGAAATTGCCGCTGATCTCGGGAGCGTTGGAGTCTTTGGGATTCAACGCAAAACGGACGGGCATGATCAGCCCTCCCTTGCGGTTGCAGATTTTGCAGTTCTTTTTTTCACTGGCAAATGTCTTGGCATCCATCGGTCTGATCCTTTTTCTGTCAGCTATGGTGGTTTTTCATTTTAGCCCAGCAGCATACCCGACGTTTTGCCGACTCTCCAGAAAGTCGGCTGCGCGGGCGGGAAGAGCTTCAGGCCGTGGCGGGTTTTCTTTGGCTGGGGGTTTGTGGGGCGTAGCCCAGGGATGTGTTCGTGTTCGATTTCCGCCGTCTCCGAACACAGGTACAGGAGCATGGACACCAGGGGCGCGAGGGCCGTGGCGATTTCCTCGGCGTCGTCTTTCAGCTCTTCCGTACTCAGGTTGTTTTGCAGGCAGTGTTCCCTTGCGCCGTCAACCATCCTTTGAATGCCCTCCCGGACGCTCCAGGGGCCGACTTCCACCACACGTATTCCAGCCCACCGTCCTTATCGAGCAAAAAAACGAGCACTTCGGCCTCCCGTATGGAATCCCAGGCCAGATGCGCCCAAAACCCGTACAGGTCTTTTCCGAACCAGTTCATGTTGGGCGTGTCGACGTAGACGCACCATTGCGGCAGGTGGCGGAACCGCTCTGCGGGCATGGCCCCGGCAAAGGGCGCATCGATGATTTCCGAGAGAATGAACGAGTGGAACAGGTAGATGCCCTGGCTATAGCGCCAAGTGGCCAGCGTGGCCAGTTCAATCATGTGATAGTGGATGTTTTCCAGGCTCTCTTTGTCTTTGAGCGCATCGGTGACGATGTGCCCAAAGCAGGAAGCTGGCAGCAAACACCACTTGGGCCAGGGTTTGCATTTCCCGCAGGTGCAGGGGCCTTCCTGGAGGTACTGGTTGATTCTCTGCCCGGCCTGCGGGAACCGCTTCAGGGCGCGCTCAAGGACCCGGACGGGGCGCAGGGGGTCGATTTCTACGGAGATTCGCAAGACGGGACCGTCATGCGGCGGGGGGGCAGTCACCATTTCAGTTTTATATTGATGATGTTCATATTAACCCGGCAATCAATAACAAAAATAACAACCCCATGTTATAATCTGTCGCATGGACAAGATAGATGCACGCAAACTCCCTCGTGAAGCGCAAGAAGGATTGCGCCGGCAAGCCATGCG
>WQYV01000082.1 GCA_009781085.1 Betaproteobacteria bacterium | reverse complement strand
TGCCTGGCTGGAAAAGTGCCGCAGGCTTTGGAAAAACTGCGAGAGGTTGCTCAACTCCAGCTTGCAGTTCATCCATTTCGCTTTCCTTGCCCTGATCATGAAAAGATCGTGAACAGGTTCTTAGAACTTCAACTTGGTTTCCAAGCATGGAACACCTCCGATTAACGGGGGCGCACTCTTCCCGGTGGGGAAAGTGTCCCCATAAAGGAATGACGACAGGGTCCGACGCAAGCGCAAGGGCGGGTGCCGGTCTTGCGTGAGCGAACGGATGAGGATGTAGGAGAAGCAGCCGAGCGCGGGCAAAGCGTGCTTCTTTTAAGGCGGGCAGATAGCTGATCGTCAGCCGTCTACAAGAGGGGGTTACAGTGAAATCACGCCAGTGCTGGACTGAAAACCGGATTCCCGTTCTGAAATGCTGTCAGTGGGATCAAGAGTCTCAGAGGCACACCGCCGGAAGTGCCTCGAAAAGATTCAGCCAGAAATAATCTGACCGGTGATTGAAGGCGGGTAACGACCGCTACGCCGGTCTGAGCCGGACTTCATCACCGTATGAGGGTAATGAAGGCTGTAGACACGATTGTCCACGGCAAGCGATACCAGTATTCGCACGGTTAGGGAAAAATTCAAGCGGTATAGCCGGAAAGACACCCACGAAAGGCAGGGAGACCGTTTTTTTCGGATTGTTCTGCCGATCAGTCCTACGGTTCAGGGGGCGAAAACGTCAATTACCTGCCAGCCGCCACCTTGAAAACCCCTCTCCCCACGAGATCATGACTGTATGACAAAGGAGGTCACAACAGTCATGAGCGAATTAAAACAACCCACTCTGCCAGTCTCGAAGATCGTGCAGGGTAAAAACCCACGGACCTATTTCGACCCGGTTGAAATGGCCGAGCTCGAAGAAGGGATTCGCGCTGCCGGGGGCGTCATCCAGCCCATCCTTGTTCGGCCAATCCCCGGAAGTGATCTCTATGAGATCGTGGCCGGGGAACGCCGCTGGCGAGCAGCAAAGAACGTATTTGGTGACAGCTACGAGATGCCCATCGTTATTCAGGCGTTGAGCGATACCGCTGCCGAAGCGTTGGCCGTCATCGAAAACCATCATGCTGACATGTCGGCAGCCGATTCCGCGCAGGCCGCGAAGCGCCAGATGATGCGGCTTGACGGCGATAAGGAGGAGGTCGCAAAGAACCTCGGCTGGACTCTTCACAAGCTCGATCAACGCTTGGCGCTGCTTACCTGTACCCCCGCCGTGCTCGATGCGCTCACACAGCGAAAGATCAAGATCGGCCATGCGGAGCTTCTGGCGGGCGTGCCGCCCGAGAAGCAAGACAGGGTGCTTGAGGCAGTGCTCAAGAACAACGTCCCCGTCGCCACTTTGAAAGGGCAGTTGGGGCAGTTTTCGCGCAGATTGGATGAGGCGATCTTCGATACATCCGTATGTATTGGCTGCTCGCACAATTCCGCACTGCAATCGGGGCTCTTCGATGAATCGCTCGGAGACGGCTTCTGCCAACACCCAACCCACTACGACGAATTGACCCTCAAAGCGGTTGAGGCAAAGGCCGAGTCGTTACGCGATGAATACCCGTCTGTTCGCATCGTCAAGGCCGGGGATGGAACAACGCTTTTGCCGCTGGCAGTAGACGGCGAACTTGGCGTGGGGGGTGAGCAGCACGACAAATGCAAAAGCTGCGCTTCGTTCGGTTGCGCAATCTCCGCCATGCCGGGAAGCTATGGAGACATCACGCCCTCGCTTTGTTTCGATGCCGCCTGCCACTCCAAAAAGGTTGCCCTCTGGCGCAAGGTGAATCGGGATGAAAAATCGGCGGAAAAGCCCCCGGTCACGACTCAGGCATCAGTTTCCAACAAGAAAACATCCTCCCCCAAGCCCACGAACCAGACCTCACAACGCATCGTTGAGTACAGGGTGCGGTCATGGCGAAGATGGCTTGCCAGAGCATTGGTGACGCAGCCCCAACGCAACCTCTCCGTGTTGATCGCGCTGGCAGGCACAGGGCTTGCGAAAGATGTCAACCCAAAAGAATTCTCGCAGGTGGCGCACAAAATCGCTGGACGGGAACTGACGCGGGAGCGCATGGGGCTGGATGCCGCCTTGCGGGAAGTCGACGGGCTGCCTACTGACCAGATGAACCGCTTGTTGCTCACCATTACCGCTTCCGCAGCATTCGGCGTGAACGAGAGCAGCCTGAACTTGCTTCTCAACTACCTCGAAGTTGACGAGAAGGCGCACTTCAAGTGGGACAAGGAATTCCTTGAACTCCATACCATAAATGAATTGGATGCGCTGGCAAGGCAGACGGGTTTGTTCACCGCGATGGGCGTGTATTACCAGAGCGCCCGCGCAAAAAAGAAACCCGAATTCATCACGAAACTGCTCTCCGTGCCGGGTTTCCACTATGAGGACATCGTGCCAGACGTGATGCGTTACCCAAGAAAACCCGTTATGGGTGCAGCAGCCGAATCTGGCGGACAGAACGGGATGATTGATGACGTGGATGCCATGCACGAGACGGATGAAGAGGGCGAAGAAGAGACTGAACTCGCCGCGTGAGCACTGGACGACAGGGGACGCCCCGGTAGCATGGATTGCATGGGGCATCCCCTTTTTCATGGAGCAATACTGGAATGAGCATGTTCGTAGAACTGTTTGCGCTGGCCATCGAGAGCACTTTGACGATGGTGATGAGTGCCGACGAAAAAACGGGTCGGATGACGATTCACGTTATCCCGAAACCGAAGAAAGAATCGAGCGAAGCTGCGCTGTCCAAGCCATTGAGCCTGACCGCCACGCCTGCCGAGTTCGATACCGGGTTTGTCACGGCGCTGAAAGACTTCCGTGAAGCGAGGCAAAGCCTTGCGGAACAGGCAGAAGCCACATGCGAGTATCTGGAAGCGGCAAAGGAAGCGCAGACGAAAAAAGTAGGTGTGGCGGTAACGAAAGCCGCACAGTCTGTCAGCACTCCACCGCAGCCTACCGCTACCGCCCCAAAAACGACGCAAAACGCCACGGCGGCTGAGAGCGCCAGCGAGGAGTTCGATCTTTTCGGGGAGGCATAGCTCGAAGAATACGGCCTTGAAAAGCCGCACCCTCGCGGGAAACTGAACTCATGGCGAGGCCGGAAGTGCCTCGCCCTCAAAACCACAGGAGGTAGTCATAGATGAGCATCGAGACGAAGGAAATCAAACGAGTGTTTCGGTACAACGGTATCGAACTCCCGGACATACCGGGGATGGAACCTCGCGGGGTACGGGATGTGTACAGTGCGCAGTACCCGGAACTGGTCAGTGCCGAGATTGCGGATGACGGCATTCAGGACGGCGTACACACGTACATCTTCCGCAAAGCTGTTGGCACGAAGGGTGCAGATGCACGGATGGTGGCGCTGAGAGCTTCAATAGAAATCGAAAAGCAGGGGCAACTCGCGGACGGTAACAACAAACTCATCCGCGCCCTTGAGAAAAAGTCGGCGAAAAAGCAAGCACGGGCTTGGGGCGCATTCGTTCAACGCGACGTTGCAGATCGCCCTGTTGCTCGCGCCATTCCCACAAGCAGCGCGCTTGCGCCCGTGGCGTGATGACAGCATTCACGCTTCCCCGGATCGATGCGCGGATACCGCAGGCCATCCTTCCTGCTTTGATGATTCAGTCGCGTTCCGCGCTACCCCAATACCTCATGGAAGCTGAGGCACTGAGCGAAGCGGACATCCCCTTGTCTTGGGAGTGCTCGTTTGACGCTTGCCAAGATGCAATGAAAAGCTGGATACAACGGGAAATCGGAGAGCTTCACTGCCTCGAACCATCATTTCATCTGGGGTTGTCTCACGCAGAGGAAAATGTGCCGTTCTGTGACGGGTCTGTCTTTGTCGAATGGCGCGATGACGGCAAGTATCAATGGGCGGTCGGGGAAAAACTCGAAGCGTTAAATACATTGCTGCCGGGATTGGGCGCAATCGTACTGCATGTCCTATGCCGCCAAAGCGCACCAGCCTATCCGCTCTTTGTCCCTGATGTTGCTCTTGATACCGCTTCGTTCCTGTACTGGTATGGGTATGAAGATGAGGAACTTGTCATTGATGACGTTTGTGGCGATGACGAAGAAGAGCGTGAAAACATGCGGGAGAGCATGGTCACACTCGCTGATTTCAAGGCGGTTGTTCCGGTATGGGCATTGAATTGGCCGCGCGGACTGACGCTGGAATACTGTTCCCGCTATTTGCGCCGAAGCCTGAGAAAGCTCACCGACCCAGCGGCAAGGCAGATTGCCGCCGATGCGCTCTCCTTGTCCCTGCTCCAGTTTGAAACCAGCTATGCAGAAGATTTCGAGGGTAATTATGTCGGCTTTGGCGCTGTGCTCTCTTGGGCTGAAAATGACGTGACGGTTCGCGTCTATGACGATCTGTGCGAACTGGCAGGGCAGAGCGAATACTGTGAACTGATCGGTGAAGTCGAACTCTCGCCGACCGAACCCAAGCAGTTCAGTGAATGGCAACAGGACATGCGCCCCCGGTTTGAGGCAATCCGCCTGATCGACCGCTTGATCCATGCCCTTTCGATGTGACACTGGCAGTAGGAGGTCTACATGAACCAAGCACAGTTTCACATTCATACGCCAGACATGGGCAGCGTTCATCTGAGCCAAGCCGTGCTGATCTACGAAAACCGGACAGGCTTTGCCGAACTGGCGACCCTTCATCGCATCGAGCAGGTCGATGGAGAGGCCATCATCGGGGCAGGGCGGCTGATGACCGCCAAAGCCGCGCTCAAGCTGGCTGCCGATCTTGGCAAACACAGCGCACACGTAGGGTTTCTTCCAGACAATGTGCTCTGCTTCAATGGCGAGGCGATTGTCTGGTGGATGCCTCCTGCAAAGCGCCATATCAGTTTTTCCACGCCTGCACACATTGATGAAATGGGCGCAGCCGAGCGGGGCGAAACCGTACCACACCCCGGACTGGTTTTTGCGGCAGCTCCCCAATACTGGTACGTATGGGCGGTGAAAGGAGCCAAACGTCCCACCCCGGCGACACCCCTCTATCAAGCGCCCTATTTCAATGTCGGCTCGAAGGGCGAAATCTGCCAAGGCAGTGCAAGCGTGCCCAACGAAGGGACAGTCGAAAAGATCAGCGCATGGAACGACGCCTTTTTCCGCTCCACCTTCACACACCCTAATGTCATTGGTGATCTGGTCAACCATTATTGCCGCAAGGAATACCTCTTCTGGCGGCACATGCTCGACGGGCGTTTCAAACGCTTCCCGGAGCGTGTGCTCATTGACCGCAAGATTACCCTCGGCGATCTTCTTGGGCTGAACAGGGGAAAATGATGGACGCACGAGATATGGCTTTGCAGCGTTCTTGCCCCGTCATTGCCGCGCCGCGCTTCGGCGAGCTTCCCCCGATGGAAAACAACGGCCAGCGCATTGTCGTTGCATCAAACGGCGTTTTTGTTCAGGTGCGCCTCGATTGGCTTGATGCCATCCAGCCAATTTCCGTTGGGTCGCCCGCGATGGCGCTCCCTTTTGGCATCGTCCACGAGAAACTGAGATTCACCTTCGGCAAGTTGCCCATACCGCTATTTGAGGCGTTTATCGAGGCAGGCCGTTCCCGGCTACCGGATGAAGTCGCCGGGGCATTGATCTATTCCAAGCGCACAAACACCGTGAGGCTGGCACTGTGCGAATCGCTCAACGCCTCCCCCGGCAGCGTCCATTACCGTTTGCCGCCGATGGATGACGATGAAACGGTGGCGGTGGACTTGCACACGCACGGACGCGCACATCCATTCTGGTCGATGACCGACGATCTGGACGATATGGGAATCAAGATTGCCGGGGTATTCGGGCAACTGCATCAGCCTCAACCCCGCGCCGCCTTTCGGCTCGTGATCAACGCGATGCGCCACCCCCTCTCACACCCTTGGATGCCCCATGCCGAACCTGAAAACATTCCACAGCCACCCCTTGAGGAGAGCTTTTTGCGCTGGATACTCCGTTTGTGGCAATCAAAGAAAGGAGGCTGAAAAACATGGAACACTGGCTTGATGGCAGGCTGTTACAGCGCCGCGTCAGAATTCACCTCGTCGGGGTTGGCGGCAATGGCGCACAGATGACTGCCTGCCTTGCGCGGCTCGATATTGCCATGAGGGCGCTCGGCCACCCTCACGGCCTGCATGTCCATGCCTACGACGACGATCGGGTGAGCGAGGCGAACGTTGGGCGGCAACTCTACAGCCGTGCCGACATCGGGCGACACAAGGCACTTGTTACCATCCATCGGATCAACCAGTTCTACGGCCTCGATTGGGAAGCCTTTCCGACCCGTTATGAGAACGCAAGCTACCGTTCGAGTGCTGATTTTCTGGTGAGTTGTGTCGACAGCCGTTCGGCACGCAGAAACTTGCATCATCGTGTGTTTGAGCGATTCGGTCATTATGGCTACTGGCTCGACTTGGGCAATACCGAATCCAGTGCCCAGGTCGTGCTTGGACAGGGGCGGGAAACCCCACAAAGAAATTCATGCCCACGTCTACCGTGCGTGACCGAGCTTTTTCCAGAACTGCTCGATGAAACCATCTCCGAGGACAACCAGCCCTCCTGCTCGGTTCGGATGTCGCTCGCCTCGCAGGGCTTATTTGTCAACGACGTCGCTGTCCGGTTCGCAGCGCAATTACTCTATGAACTCTTCTCGGCAGGCAGGCTCACGCAGCATGGCGTGATGGTCAATCTGGAGAGCAAGCGTTCTGCCCCCATCGAGATTGACCCGCAGGCATGGGCGCGGTTTGGCTTTGTTGAAGAAGCCGGTGCCGGGGAAATCAAGGCGGCGGCTTGAAGCGGGAAAAGCTTGACCATCTGGGAATACGCGAGATTGCCGCAAGGACACGGAGCGCCATGCGGCAATTTCGCGTTGAGGACAACTGCCTCGGACTACTCAGCAGTGTCTTTTGGGTTTTCCCGGCGACGATGGGAAGGCAATGCTTCGCGCCGGGCAATCATCGGACCTAAGTAAGCACCAGAGGCTTTTATGCGGTTGTGCCCGGCGAGCTTGGCAGTTGACAACCGTGCGGCAGCGTCCTTTTCTGGCGGCACAGCCCCGCCGCTACGCACCGAGGGCGCAGCCCCGGCCTGATCTTGGTAATGGTTAATCATTACCTCATGTCGGAGTCCATGCACAGTGATGCCTAACTGTTTTCCCGTTATGCCAAACTTGAACATCACGTAGTCAAACCGACGCAGGTTCTCGCGCAGCCCATTGCGAGGATCGCCCATGTGAGAATCTTTTCCCACAGCGACCGTCCGCGCAAATTCCAGCGCATCAGTCCGTTCCTGCGTATTCAGCGGAATAAAACGCGGTCTGCCGCCCTTGGCTCCAGCCTTAATAAACACGTAGCGGTCAGCTTGCCGCTCTTTTGTGTCAATCCCCGTCGCCTCGAATGGGACGACGCATTGATGCGGGCGGATCATGATGGATTCCTTGCGCCGCAGCCCCATCGTGCGAATCAGTTTCAGTGACGCTCCGACGTAACGATCAAAGGCGCAAACCTTTTCGATCAGCCCATCGATCTCAACCCCGGCTGACGTCCAACTCTTGTCGACATGAGCGACTTCAGTTCGTTTGTATTCTTGAGGCTCCATCCCGTAGTAAGCCGGGGACTGAATGAACCCGGTTTTTCCGAGCCACAGAGCAAGGCCGCGCAGGAAACTGAAATAGGTCTGGATTGTGGCGGGGGCCAGTTTCTTTTGCTGCCAGACTTTGACGATTGCGCGGATGTGCTGGTCGCCCAGATTGCGCGGGTCAGGCAGTATCTTGAAACCGGCTCTTACTTTCAGATCCCGGTAAAAACGCCGCAGGAAGTGTGCTCGCTCTTTCCGTGTTTTGAACGAGACGGTTTTCTCCAGAGCCGTGTGACGGGTATTGAAAAGTTTGATTAAAACCTCCAGCACCTGATTAGGGTCTGCTTTGCCCGGACGGCAGTGGGCAAGGACTTCAGCAGGGTTGCTCCCGTCCTTCCCCACGAGGCGCGGGGGTTGTGGGGACGGCTTGGCAGGGATGCGACCTTGTGGTCGTGTTGCTTTGTCTGTGAAGCTGGACATCTCAGTTCTCCAAAAAACCATGCACCTCCCCGGCAGCACACAGTGAAGCGTTCAGTGAAACCCCTCATCTCGTCACCGGGAGCGGATTTCGTGACTCCCGGTGGCCGCGTGATCAACCAGCAAGTAAACGGGGCACACGATCACGGGCATGCCACGCCTGTTCCAGAATTCGCCGGGAGAGCTTTCAAATACCCCCGAACCAGTCGTTCTTAAAAACAGTAAATTTTTGATCCGACCCGCGTAAACATTTCTGTCGTTGCGGGATTGAGATACCGCATGCCTCATGGGGTCACGGCGGTATCAGCGCAGAGGTCTAGCCTCTTGACGCGCGAGGTGGATCGTTTCCTCGGATTAGGTCATCAACCTTCAGGAACCCACTCCTGACTAGCAGAGCGGTGAAAGGTGACAGGCAGGAACACATGGCGGACACTTATATGGTCGCTGCCCATGTGTTACGAAAATGCGTGTGCCCGATAGATGACGTGCTCTCGGACGGTATCGAGTACCGCCCGGATGGATAGGGAGGGCACAACCTCAAGGACTGGTCGGCGGGAAACCCCGCTAACATTGTCCCCCTCAGTACAGGGTAAAACTCCTCGGACTGGCCTCGGGGGACAGCCCATCCGGCTCGACGGCTCGGAAACTCTTAAGGCAGGTAACGACTGCGACGCCTTTTCGCCCTTGATGGGCAGGCCAGTAAGGATGGCCTCGGGAATGCCCCTATTTCACGCCCACAGGCATGGCAGCGTCAACGGACACCCATAACAGGAAAAGAGCTTTTTGCCGAAAAGCGGCTTTTCCAGTGTTTCTGAAATGCCCATTCATGGGGCCTCGATTTTTCATTGTTAGATGACAGCCAGGCACGGTGAGGGCTTGACTGGTGATTCTCCGGCCTCTGGTTTCTTACCGTGAGATTTCGTCTTGGAGCACGACGCTTGCCCAGAGAAACGCCCTCTTGAAAAAGCATTCCTCAGTGCGACTGTAATAAGACTTGGAAAGCGCATCGGGATTCTTCTCATCAAATGTGAGTTGTCTTTCGATCCCTGGTCGCAATGTAGTGCGAGCACAGTAAGAGCCAGCGGCGAAAAGTGGGCATCTCGGGGCGATTTTCGAGTGGAAAGCACGCATCGGTTTAACCGATGCTGTCCTGAATTTTCAGTCAAGGAGCCCTTCGAATGACTTTCATCGTCAGATCGGTAGATGTCGGTTTCGGCAACACCAAATTCGTCGCCAACGTTATCGACAGCGATATCCGCTGCGCCAGTTTTCCGTCGATTGCTTACCCGTGCATGCGTGAACCCACGACACAACCTGGGTTCGAGAGGCGGAAAACGGTAACGATTCCAATCAATGACCTCTTCTATGAAGTTGGCCCCGAGGTCGAGCTTGCTGCCGGTACGTTTCGCTCGACGCAGATGCACGACCGCTACATCGAGACGCCGGAATACATGGCCTTACTTCGAGGCGCGCTCGCGCAGATGAAAACGGACACGATCGACCTGCTCGTTGTAGGCCTGCCTGTTTCCGCTTTCTTCGCGAAAAAAGCGGCGCTTGAGAAAGCGATGCTCGGCGGGCACAACATCGGGGGCGGAAAAACCGTGACCGTCAGAAAAGCACTGGCGATGGCGCAACCTCAAGGGGCGCTTGTGGATTATGCCTTTCAGCACCAGAAGCAAGAGTCCATAGAGCATGAGTTGAGTTTGATTATTGACCCAGGTTCTCGCACCTTCGACTGGCTTGTAGCACGTGGAATGCGCCTGGTGCAGAACAAGAGCTATTCGGTCAATCGGGGTGTCAGTGACATGCTGCTGGCGATTGCCAGCGAGATCAGCGCCGACATTGGCTCACCCTATAGCGACATCGATGCCATCGACCGGGCCTTGCGCACAAACAAAAAGCCCATGATTTTCCAGAAACCGTATGACCTGACGCGGGCGATGCCGATTGTGCGTTCGATCGCACAGCAGGCAGTGGATTCAATGCTGCGTTCGATCGGGGACACGCACAGCCTCCAAAACATCATTCTGGTCGGTGGCGGAGCCTATCTGTTCAAAAAAGCGGTTAAGGAAGCCTTCCCGAAACATCGCATTCTGGAAGTTCAAAACCCGCTATTCGCAAACGTCAGAGGTTTCCAGATCGCGGGCATGAACCACGCCCCCAGACTTTTCAGCAGGGCGGCTTCTGAAGCACAGGGGGAGATGGCATGAACAACAAAGCATCGCCCGAGATCGGACCGATCCGATTGTTGTTTGAACTCGACCGCGTGGATGACCCGGTACTCTTCGACGATTTGATGCGTTGCCGGAAAGGGGTTCGACGTACAAATCGTCTTCGTCTACTTGCACACGAAGGCGCTGTTCAGCAGTTAAAACTTATGAATGGCGAAGCGATGCACCGGATGGTCCCGGTCCAACCTGCACTCAGGGAAGTCCAATCTGATGCCTCCGAATTTGAGATGCCGTTGGCTTCCGATGTGTTTGCAGAGCCGGTCGATGGCTGAAGTGAAACCGCACACTTGAAAACCGGGATTTGAGTGGTAAGCAATTTTATTTTGGAGAAGTGAAATGTTTGGAAAGCGTTTCAGGTTCATTCACGGATGGGTCGAGGGCATCCAGGCCAATCCGGAGCACGACGAGTGTTTTATAACGGTTCGCCTTGGCGATGCGCAAACGACCGTGCTGACAATGCACAAGCCAGACTGGCCTCTGAAGTCAGGCAATGAGATCAGCGCCGCAGTCAAAAACAGCAATCCTACGCACGCGGTGGCGCTGGTTGACCATTCGGCGGCTGACGGGGCGATTCTGCCTTGCTCAGACCGTCGCCGTTATTGGGAAGATGCCACGATCACAGCGGTCATGCTGGTGATGGCCCTGGCCGTCTCGGGCTGGAAGGGGATGCCGGTGTTCGCCCTACTGCTTGGACTCTATGGGCTGTCAACTTACTGGCTTCCCTGTGTGATTCGTCGACGTGATGCGACCACAATATTCACCCGGCAATTAAGCGTTGGCAAACATCAAGTCATTGTCATATAATTTTGCATGGACAAAGAAGACGGACGCAGGCTGTCGCGGGAAGCACAGCACGAGAGGCGAAAGCAGGCGGTAC
>WQYV01000081.1 GCA_009781085.1 Betaproteobacteria bacterium | reverse complement strand
TCGGCTTGCTGGATATCGGAGCCGAAAGAGTCGGACGGGGGTTCGGGCAAGCTTTCCGGTTTGTGGGCAGCTTGTTCGGGGACAGTTTCGGATGTGGCTTCAGGTTCAGCCGTGCTGGCCGGTATGGTTTCTTCGTCGGGCGCGTCGCCGCTGCGCAGGCGTTCGGATTCTGCCAGGAGCGCCGAGACATCGCGCCAGTAATCGGCCTTTTTGTCGATTTGGTCGACCCAGGCGATGAATTCGCGATGAGCGGCGGCAAGTAACTTCAGTAGCGGCGGGGTGATTTGCCATTCGAGTTGCAGCCAGCGGTTGAGGGTCTGTTCCAATCCCCAGGCGGCTTCACCCAAATCGGCCAGACCCACCATACGGCCACTGCCTTTAAGAGTATGGAAACCGCGCCGGATTATGGTGAGGTTGTCGCGCTCGCCGGGTGAAGCGCGAAGCAACTCGAGATGTTCAGAAGCCGATTCCAGCACCTCGCGCGCCTCTTCGATGAAGATGGCAAGCAATTCCGCATCGAGATCTGTTTGGGATGTGGACGGTGGGGTTTGTGTGCTGGTGGCGGCTACCAATGCTGAAACAGGTTTTGTGGGCGGTTCCAGCGGTATTTCGATTTCTTCCGTATCCCCCTCGGTTTCGATCACGAAAGCCGGGAAAGTTTCGATGCCATCGGCCAAGCCGGAAGGCTCCTTGATTTGCGGTTCTGCGATGGCTGGTACTACGGGAATATCGGGCAATCCCGCAGGCAACTCCGGCAGGTCGATACTGAAAACTTTCAGTTTGGCAGGATCGGCGGCTGGGCTCAGGAAATGGGTGACGGACGTGTGAGTGTATGGCAACGACTGGACGAAGAAGCCCAAAGCCGAGAAACGCCGTGCGAGTTCGGTGAGCTCGGCATCATCGGCGGGCGAATCTTCCTGAGCTAGGCGGGCAATGATTTCACCAGCTTCCTGGATCAGGGAAATGGCATCGTCCTCACCGAGCAGAGACAGGACTCCTTCGATTTGGTGCAGCGGTTCGTGTAAGGTTCCTAGCGGTGCACGTTTCGAGTGGTCGCGGAAAAAGTCGTCGAGGGTCTGTTCGATAGTGGCGAGGCCGGAAAGAATCTCGCGCGAGAGTTGTACGACCGCTTCTTTTTCCTGTTGTTTGCGTGCGGATTCGACGCTAGTCGCACTGGGCGGCGCGCCGAGTTCCTCACCGCGCGCAAGCGCCTCCAACCTGGAGAGCACATCGCCTGCTTGTGTCTGGAACCCTGAGTCGGGAAGCGCACGGTCGAAGGCCGCTTCCGCCAGCAAGAGGGCAGTGGCGAATTCAAGGGCAATAGGTTCGGAATAACGCTGCGGGTTTGCGTTCAACCAGGCGATGAACCGGCACATACCACCAAGAAGACGGTGAAGGACGGGGCGGCCTAGCGGAGAGGCAGATTTCGTAAACGCTTCAATTTGAGCATTGAACTCGGACAGCGCCAATGCACCCTGTTCGCCGAAGGTGTTCCATTTATCCTTGATGCGGGTGAGTTCCGCATGCAGTCCCTGGAGCAGCGGCCCCAAGGGCAGGTCGCTGACGGTTGAGCCCTCTTCGGGAATCAGGGCGTCGAGCTGCCATGCTTGGCGTACCGCCTGCTGAACCGGCGTGGAGGCAGGCCGGCTAGCGATATGGTAGAGAAGTTCGCGCAGTAGGCGTTCGGGCAAGGCTTGCTGGCCTTCTTCGAGACGGTGCAACTGGGACTCAATCCGGGTCAGCAGATGCCTAGTGGCAAGTTGTTCATCGGTCGGCATGGCAACGAGCGTGTCGATGAACGCTTGTCCGACCCACCATAGGGAACGCATCCCAGGATTGTTTTCAGTGATTTCAAGTCCGGCCAGGGCGGCACGCATAGCATCAATGCCCGTAGCATCCGACTGACGCAACCAATCGAGCAGGCCGCGTTGGAAGCGCGTGCGCATGGTTCGGCATTGTTGTTGCCGTTGTTCCGCATCAAGCTTCGGTATCCCATCGCGTTGGGGGATGCGCACACTCAGGTCGGGGAAGAAGAGATCAGCGGGCGAGGGAGCCGCTTCGCCGCGGGCAAGCACGAGTTCCCGGTACAGCGACAGCAGGCGCAGGGGCTGGTCGGACGTACCGTGGATCAATTCTTCGAGATAGTTGGCGATGCTGGCAAGTGCGCGACGTCCAAGGGCGATTTGTGATTCGTCAAGCGGCAGTTCGCCCCGGACAAGCGCAGCAAGGAACAAATCCAGCGCCGCAGCAAATTTCGTCAAACCGTCCAACCCAATGATGGACAACGCCCCACTGGCTTGGTGCAGGTGGTTTTGTGCGAATTGTATTTTGGCAGAACTATCTGCTGATCCGAGTGCAGCCTGGAGACTCTCAACCGCACGCGACAGCGCCTGATCGATCTCGCTTTTGACCCAAGTGAGCGGGCCGAGATCTGGTTCGTTGGCGTGCGTCATGGCGACCCTATGCTATTCCTTGATTAAACCTTGAAACCGGAAACCGAACCCTTGAGTTCGATCGCAAGGTCAGCAAGCTGGCCGACCGATTCTGCCGTCTGCTTCGTTCCGTGGGTCGTCTGTTCGGTAATGCCAAGTATCTCCTTCATTGACTCGGCTACCCGGATGGCTTCGGCAGCTTGGTTCTGTGTATCGGTGGAGATTTGTTCGATCAGGTGAGCCGCGTCCATCGACACTTGACCCATTTCGGCCAGCGCCTGACCGGCTGCATCAGACAGGCGTGCGCCTTCCACCACGTCCCGGGTGGCGTTTTCCATTGCACCGACGGCGTCTTGGGTATCGGTTTGAATGGTTTTGACGATAGCCGCGATTTGTTTGGTTGCCTCAGCCGAACGTTCCGCTAGCCGCTGTACTTCTTCCGCAACCACGGTGAAGCCGCGTCCGGCGTCACCGGCAGAGGCTGCTTGGATGGCAGCGTTAAGGGCCAGTACGTTAGTCTGTTCGGTAATGTCGGAGATCAGTTCCACGATTTCGCCGATTTCCTGAGAGGATTCGCCCAGCCGTTTGATGCGTTTGGAAGTTTCCTGGATTTTTTCGCGGATCGCGTTCATACCACGGATCGTGTTCTCCACCGAGTCGGCTCCCTTACGCGCGGATTCCAGCGAGCGACGTGCTACTTGGGCGGTATGTAGCGCCCGTTCGGATGCAGTGATCATCTGTTGTGCCATGTTTTGCACGGTCGCGCCCGCATCCTCGATCTGGTGCGACTGGCGTTCGGTAGCATCGAGCAATTCGGCAGAGGTGTGCTGGGCGGTTTGGGTAGCGGTCGTTACACGCCCGGCTGCGTCATTGATCCGGCTGACCAGTGCAGCCAATTCTTCGATGGTGTAGTTCACCGAGTCTGCGATGGCTCCCGTGATGTCTTCCGAGACTGTAGTGCGGATAGTGAGGTCGCCGTCGGCAAGGTCGCCCATTTCGTTCATCAGGCGCAGAATCGCCGCCTGGGTGTGATTGCGTTCTTCTTCGGAGTGTTGGCGTTGCCGGTCAAGGTTGGCCTGACGGGTGTTGACTTCGGTTCGGTACACCTTGGTGACAATAAGCAGCACGATCAGGGCGGCAAATGCACAACCCACGATCAGACGCGAAAGCATGCCGGTGATATCCGCTGCTTGGGCAAAGGTTTCGCTCAGCTTGCTAAGTCCGTCGTGGAGGGTATCCGAGTGCCTGGATAGGGCATCACTGGCTGCCTTGATTTTGTCGAGCTTCACCAAATCGTTGTTGGCGGAAACCGCCTCCATCTCCTTGCGGACGGTTTCCGAAGTGCTGCCCGGTGTCCTAAGCGCGACCATTAGGCTCGCTAACTGGAGCATGGTGTTCGCGGAGTCGGTTTGGGGTTCGGCTATCGGAAGGATTGAGCCATCCTTGTTATCGTTGATCAACTGGATTTCTTTTTCCATTTCTGACCAAGTTCTGGTGATGCCCATAAAATATGGTTCTTCGGTAGTCGGGATAGGCAGTCTCTGGTTGTCAGGGGTGACTCCCCCTTGCTTCAACGCGTTGAAAAGATTGTTGAACCTCTGGCGGTCCTTTTTCAACTCATCAAAAGCTTCGGATTTCCCCTGTAGCGCAAACTGCCCGGATTTGGCGATTTTTTGCGAGATGGCCTGCAATTCACCCGTCACTGCAACTTGAAGCGTCACTTTACTGATGTGCCAGATCTGGTAGAACATCAAAGCGGCCGTCGTTGCGCTCAGTATGATGAATAACCAAGCTAGGAAGGGGACCCGCGTGGAACCAGTTGGCCTTGCGCCGGAGGCAGCGTAGATCCGTTCGGCGGTCGATGACCGCATGGCAACCTCCCTGTCTTCCAAAAGGGTTGTATCCGAAGAGCGCCCGCTCGCGGGCGGATTGTTTGAAAAAAGCTTGAATGCCATTTGCCTTGCTCCACTGCGGTTGCTGACCGCCAGTAGTGGTCTTGGTAGAAAACCGGAAAAAATAGGATTCTATTGGAAAGGTGATGCCCTTGCCCTAACTAACGCCTACGTCGAGAAAAATGCTGTTGGATAAAAGCTGCGGTACGTCCAACCGCAACCAGAGATTGTTATGTGCGTCCCGAAACCGTGCGAGAACCCAGGGTCGTGGGTCATCTGCTTCGGCGTCAAGCTCAAAATCTTCTTCGTCGCGCAGCCCCAACACACGCGATACTAGGATGGCGCTATGTACACCTTGCCGCGTGCCGACGAGCAACAGGCGCGCCTGGGGAGTGGACGAGGACAGCGCTGGGCCGTCATGGAAACGTGATAAATCGACAACGCTGTATAAAACGCCTCGCACATTGACCAAGCCGCGATACCACTCGTGCGTAAGCGGAACTGGAGCCAGTGCAGGGGGAGGGACGATTTCGCCGGACTCTGGCAGGCTGAGGAGCCAATATCCGTTACCTGCCTGTACCCCAAGCAAACCTCTATGTTCTCCAACGTGAGCTTCTGCCAGGCGGAGGGTCAGTTTTTCCTGGAACTCGCGTAGGCTGATCCGTTTGGACATAGCGCGCTTTACCCGATACTCTTGATGCGTTCGAGCAGGGCGGTGAAGTCGAGGGGTTTGACAATGTAGTCATATGCGCCTTGACGCATGCCCCATATCTTGTCGGTTTCAAGGCTCTTGCTGGTACACATGATGATTGGGATACCGCGCGTGGTTTCCCCGCGCGAGATCGTGCGTGTGGCCTGATAACCATTCATGCCGGGCATGACAACGTCCATCAGGATTAAATCGGGTGACTCGCTGCTGCTTTTATTGATGGCTTCCTCGCCGCTTTCGGCGGTAACGACCTCATAGCCGTTGCGGACGAGCGCTTCGGACAATGCCAGCCTTTCAGTGGGCGAGTCATCGACTACGAGTATTTTTTTGATGGTCATAGGCTCTTTCCATTGGGTATTGCAAATGACGTTCAGCGCAGGTGGGCGCCAGCACTATGTTCTGTGACTGCCCTGATGAGGCTGTCTTTCGTAAAAGGCTTAGTGAGATACTCGTCAGAACCTACCATACGACCACGTGCACGGTCGAAAAGCCCATCTTTTGAAGACAACATGATGACTGGCGTCGCTGCTAGTTTGGGGTTTTTCTTGATGAGTGCGCAAGTCTGGTAACCATCGAGACGCGGCATCATGATGTCGACGAAAATAACATCTGGGTGATGATCAGTGATTTTTGCCAATGCGTCAAAGCCATCCTCAGCCAGCAGTACCTGGCAACCCGCCTGACTGAGAAAAATCTCGGCGCTACGACGAATGGTGTTGCTATCATCAATAATCATCACCTTGAGTCCGCTCAAATCCATGCACTGTGCCCCCGGGAACGTGGCGTCCGATACCATAACCTTATTGCAGCCATCAGCAAGCATACCGCAAAACACATGTTTCAATAAAGGCAGGAATTCCCGTAACACAGGCGAAAACGCTTTCAACACCTTCAGCACCTTCAAAAGGAGGGTGCCAGAAAAATATAGCTGTTAGCATATTTCTTTTTAAACGGAACGGATGAAAAGGGAAAAGAATGAATAAAGACAAATGGCTCTCGCGGCGGGGGCTTTATGCGATTACGCCGGATGAACCCGATACCGCACGTTTATTGGAAATGGCTGCCCGTGTCCTTGCCGGATGCCCGGCGTTGCTGCAATACCGCAATAAACTCGCTTGTCCGACCCTGCGGCACGAACAGGCATCCCAGCTGCTCACGCTATGCCGTGCCGCAGGGACGCCGCTCATCATCAATGATGATTTAGAACTGGCTATTGAGCTTGCCGCCGATGGCGTCCACCTTGGGCGTGACGACGGCGACGTGGTGCTTGCCCGGCGGGCTCTGGACGCGCTTGGGCCTGGGCGCATTGTTGGGACGTCGTGTTACGGCGAATGGGAGAGGGCTGTGAGAGGCGCGACGGCGGGGGCGGATTATGTTGTTTTTGGTGCAATGTTTGCCTCGGCCACCAAGCCAGAAGCGCCGCGTGCGCCGTTTGAGCTGCTTGTGCGTGCGCGGCGTGAATTGAATCCGGACGTAGCTGTCGCTGCCATCGGGGGTATTACCCTCGATAACGCGGGCATGCTCTTCGAGGCTGGGATCGATCTCGTGGCGATTGTCTCCGATGTGTTCGGCGCGGTTGACCCGGGTGCGCGAGCGGTGGCTTACCGGACGCTGGCGCAAAAATGAAAACCAAGTTGCTGCTGTGCGCCGGTGCGGGCGAAAATCCTACCTTCTCCATTTTTCTTTTGCTGGAAAGCACGTCATGAACAACCGTAACGAAACCCTTTTCAGTCAAGCCCAACAACGCATTCCCGGCGGGGTCAACTCGCCCGTACGCGCTTTCCGCTCGGTGGGCGGCGTGCCGTGTTTCATCGAGCGTGCCGAAGGGGCGCGGATGTGGGACGCCGAAAGCCGGGCCTACATTGATTACGTCGGCTCGTGGGGGCCAGCGATTACCGGGCATGCCCATCCTGAGATCGTCGAGGCGGTACGCACGGCGGCGGCGAAAGGGCTTTCCTTTGGCGCTCCGACGGCAGCTGAGGTCGAAATGGCCGAGCTGTTGTGCGCATTGCTGCCCTCGCTTGAGATGGTGCGGCTCGTCAGTTCCGGGACCGAGGCGACGATGAGCGCGATCCGGCTGGCACGCGGCCATACCGGGCGGGAGGGTATCATCAAATTTGAGGGCTGCTATCACGGCCACGCCGACAGCCTGCTGGTCAAGGCCGGTTCCGGCATGTTGACCTTCGGCAACCCATCTTCGGCGGGTGTCCCGGCGGATTTCGCCCGCCATACCATCGTACTCGACTACAACGACCTCGACGGGGTTGAAGCAGCTTTCAAGGCGCGTGGCGGGGAGATTGCCGCCGTGATCGTTGAGCCCGTAGCGGGCAACATGAACCTAGTGCGCCCCCGCCCCGGTTTCCTGGAAGGGTTGCGCCGCCTGTGTACACAATATGGTGCGGTGCTGATTTTTGACGAGGTGATGACGGGTTTCCGCGTCGGCCCGCAAGGGGCGCAGGGGCTGTTCGGTATTTCCCCCGACCTCACCACGCTGGGCAAGGTCATCGGCGGCGGTATGCCGGTGGGTGCTTTCGGCGGGTGGCGCGACATCATGGAGAAAGTCGCTCCGCTCGGCTCCGTCTATCAGGCGGGCACCCTTTCCGGCAGCCCGGTGGCGGTGGCCGCCGGACTGGCTTCGCTCAAACTGATCCGTGCCCCTGGGTTTTATGAGGCGTTGGCCGTGCGCACGCGCCAACTCACCGAAGGGCTTGCCGAGGCCGCATGTGCCGCCGGAGTCACTTTTTCAGCCGATGCCGTGGGCGGTATGTTCGGACTTTATTTCAGTGCGCGTGCGCCGGAAACGTTCAACGATGTCATGGCGATGGATCGGGAGCGTTTTAACCGTTTTTTCCATGCCATGTTGGAGAAGGGGCACTACTTTGCACCCTCAGCTTTCGAGGCCGGTTTCGTATCCTCCGCGCATGGCGAGGCCGAAATCAATGCCACGATAGCCGCAGCGCGGGAAGTGTTCGCCGCCCTGGGATGAGGCACGCCGTACCCATCACCGCACCGTTACCGTTCTACTTGTCCATGTCGGGTCTTGCCAGCGGTGGAAGGGGGTCAGGTTGCCGGGTTTGTCGGCGTGGCGCTCTACGGCCAACGTGTTGCGATCCCATAGCTCGAAGCTCGTTTTGCTTTGCCCGTTGGCTACGATTTCGCGGGCAACGAGCATTTGCTTGTTGTCGGGCACCCAACCGGCGAATTCGAGGTAACCTACATGGCGAAGATGGGGGGTACGGTTCGCGTGGTGAATGAAGTGGATGGCGTCAGTTTTTATTTGAGCCTCAAACGTGCCAGTGAGCGGGGGCAATGACGCAGCTTAGTTGTATGTTTCAATAGGCTATTTGCCCGGAAGGATGCCCATGTGGTCATTTCAGGGTGGGGTTCGTGCAGGTTCACGCCGACGGGCGCGAGGGTTCCGCCGTGTATATTGGCCGGTATAAGCGTGCAAGTTGGCAAAGCAAACTTTTAATAATGTATTTGTTCACGGGCATCGCATTCAGACGATGCCCTGCTGCGTGCAATTGACGGTTCGCAACGTGTTCAAGCGCACGGGTCAACCGCGCTCGCCGCTGTTTCTTCCGTATAAGTAAACGACCAAGGGCGCGTGATGTCCAGCGCGTCCGTGTCGCGGCGGATTTCGGGCGGGAAAGGCTCGAAGGGCGCAGCCCATCGGGCGATGTCGATGGCTCCTTCGTCGAGCGCCTTGTGACCCGAACCTTTTTCGACATGGGCTTTTTCGAACGAGCCGTCAGCGAGGATGGAAACGGTGACAACCATTTCCCCATAAATCTTTCCGCGTGCCGCCTTGGGGTAGTGTAGCGAGGAACTGCACGCGATTTTGCGTCGGAATCCCGCCAGATATTTTTCAAACCGCGGCTCTGCCGCGGTTTCCGTGATCTGTTTGCGACGCTGGAGCCACTTCTGTTGATACGCTTGTTTACGTCGCTCAATTTCGGCATCCAGTTCCCGGATGAGTGCTCCATTGGGGGTGTTTGCCTCGTCTGCCGCAGCGGCGTGGAAGGGTGCAGACAGGAGGGATACCAGGAGAGAGGGCAGGGAAAGTATCAGGAAGGACATAGGGGGCGCGGTTTTCATCGTATCCTCATAACAGGAACAGCGTTGCCAGCCCGAGGAAGATGAAAAAACCTCCCGAATCGGTGAGCGCAGTGATCATCACGGAACTACCAATTGCTGGGTCGGTTCCGAACCGCTGGCGCATCATCGGGATTAGAACCCCGGCGCTGGCGGCCAGCAGCAGGTTCAGCGTCATCGCGGCAGTCATCACCATCCCAAGTGAGATGCTCTTATAGAGCCACCAAGCCAGCACGCCAAGCAATCCTCCCCAAGTGAGGCCATTGAAAAGGGCAACGCCGAGTTCCTTCTTTATTAACCGCTTCAACGCGCTTTGTTCAATTTGACCCACGGCGATGGCGCGTACGATCATCGTAATGGTTTGGTTGCCCGAGTTACCGCCAATGCCAGCAACGATGGGCATCAGTGCCGCCAGTGCCACGAGTTTTTCGATTGAACCCTCGAAAGCGCCGATGACCCGGGAGGCGATGAACGCCGTTACCAGGTTGATTGCCAGCCAGGACCAGCGGTTCTTCACTGAGTCCCACACCGAGGCGAAAATGTCTTCTTCCTCGCGCAAGCCAACTTGGTTGAGAATCTCAGCTTCGGATTCCTCGCGGATGAAGTCGACCATGTCAGCTACGGTGAGACGTCCAATGAGTCTGTTGGAGCGATCTACGACTGGCGCAGAGACGAGGTCGTAACGTTCGAATGCTTGTGCTGCGTCGCTGGCGTCGTCATTCGGCGAAAAACTGACTTTTGGCTCGTGCTGCATTACCTCCGAGACTTCCTTGTCCGGGTCGGTGATTAGCAGCGCCTCCAAGGTGAGGATGCCGATCAGGTGCTCCTCGCGATCGACCACGAAAAGTTTATCGGTGTGGTTCGGCAATTCGTCGAAGCGGCGCAGATAGCGCAGCACCACTTCAAGGCTCACGTCCTCCCGTACCGTCACGAGGTCGAAATCCATCAATGCGCCGACAGAACCTTCGTCGTAGGACATCGCCGCACGCAATTGCTCTCGTTCGTCGCTGGAAAGAGCCTTGAAAACGTCCTCAATGACTTCCGGGGGTAGGTCGGGTGCGAGGTCGGCGAGTTCGTCCGCATCTAGCGTTTCGGCAGCCGCTTTCAACTCGTGCGGTGCCATGAATTCGATCAGGGATTCGCGGACGGCATCGGAGACTTCGAGCAGGATTTCGCCGTCGCGGTTCGCCTTGACTAGATTCCAGACGTAACGTCGCTCTTCGAGCGGCAGGGCTTCGAGAATGTAGGCGATGTCCGCCGGGTGCAGCGCATCGAGCTGTGCCCGCAGTTCGGTGAGATGTTCCGGCGTGGGAAGAACCAGGGCGGGCGTTTCAGAGTTGGAACTGCCCACACCAATGGTTTCTTCCAACGCATGAGAATGCGCCAGCACTAACTGCACCCTATGCAGGTGTTGCTGGAGTTCGTCGGGGTGCATGCCAACGCCTTCGTCAGCGCGGGACTGTTCGTCGGCGGGCGTGTCTTCTTCCGGAGTCATCGCACAAGGGTGATCGGTGAGTGGGTGCGGCCGGAAGCGATTGAAGCTGCCGGACGGTCCCGTGCGGGGGAGACGGGACGCGCGGAGCGGATTTTACCCCCAGGATGAAGGCAGTGCATCCAAAGAATTAAGGGCAAGGGGCAGGGTAGTTTGCGGTTTAAGGGATGTCATAGGGGGTAGCACAGTGACGCCAATGCCGCTATGGCAAACTAATGCCAATCGCTACCAGGGTTTGCTAACCGACGGTAGCGATTGGCACTGCATCTGGCAGGACTGGATGGTTTCCAGCCCCGCTAGATCAAGCCACATGACGATAGACTTGATTTCGTCGATCGATTTGGCCTTGCCCGATACCTTTACCGAGAAACGGTCGCCGAGCACAATATCGAATTCCTCGTACTTGGATTGGCTATCCCATTGTTCATGTATGAGATGGCCGTCCTACTTGTAAGTTTTGTCGTAGCCGTGGTCGGTTTCTTTAGAATTCTCTGTGCCTACTATTAACCCGGCAATCAATAACAAAAATAACAACCCCATGTTATAATCTGTCGCATGGACAAGATAGATGCACGCAAACTCCCTCGTGAAGCGCAAGAAGGATTGCGCCGGCAAGCCATGC
>WQYV01000080.1 GCA_009781085.1 Betaproteobacteria bacterium | reverse complement strand
GATGCCCAGCCACTGCCCGGCAATGAGCGTGCCGCCGGTGTTGAGCACGCTTTGCGTCTTGGCGGCGGCGCGGGGGTCCTGCACCTGGACGCTTTGGGCCGACGAGATCAGGCCCTGGGTGTTTTGCAGACCGTGCTGCAATCGCCACGGGTCATTCCCGGCCTGACCACCGTCCGCCGCCTGTACGGGCACGAACCGGGCAAAACGCCCGACCCTGATCCGGTAGATCTCGACCTGTATGTCGACAGTTCGGCGTCGATGCCCAACCCGCAGGTTCAGGTTTCCTATCTCAGCCTGGCCGGGGCCATCATCGCGCTTTCCGCGCTGCGTGCGGGTTCACGGGTACAGGTAACGCTGTGGAGCGGGAAAAGGCAGTTCATGCACACGCAGGGTTTCGTCCGCGACGAGTGGGAAATCCTGCGTATCCTGACCGGGTTTTACGGCGGCATGACCTGTTTTCCCATCCATCGTTTGCGCGAAACGTTCTGTGGCACCTCGCCGCCCCAGCGCCAGGTCCATATCCTGATGATTTCCGACGAAGGCATCACAACGATGTTCGACCAGGACGAACGCGGCAATAGCGGTTGGGATATTTCTGCGCGTTCGCTCGCCGTTGGCGGTGCGGGAGGGACCATGGCGCTCAACATCCCTGAGGATTGGGAGCAGCAGTTGGAACAGCCGGAACGCCACCCGTACCATTCCGAGGCACAGACGTGGCTGGGGCGCAAGATAGATACGGTGGTGCAGTCTGTCCGACGCGAGGCATATAGGCAGTTGCAGCGTGCGCAGAAGGAACAGCACTGGGAAATTTTCCCCGTTTCCCGTCTTGAAGACCTCGTTGCGTTTGCCCGCGCCTTCAGCCGACGTCATTATTCTTCCACGCCGAATACACCCAGGCTTTCTCCCTGAACCATGAACCGCATTGGCCCCGTCCTCGAAACGTTGCTGCGCCGCCTGGCCGATACGCCGCCGGATTTTCTCGACGAGCCCCGGGTCGGGAACCAGGGGGAGATATTCGTGCCGGCGCTGGTCAATGACCTCTTTTCCCGTTTCGGCTACCGGGTTTCCCGCGATGCACTGCAAACCTTTTATAGCCAGAAACACCCTCTCGGCCTGCCAGCGCATTTGGTGCCAAACCAAGAAACCGCCGACCGTAACCGCCTGACGCTTGTAATGGTCCTCGTCTGGCTGCTGGCCGACGAATGGTTTGAACACGCTCACCTGGAACAGGAAGCGGTCTTGCGGCTGTTGAGCGATACCACCAATGAACTGGCAGCATCCGCAACAGCGAAAGAATATGTGCACGACCCGGAACGGCGCGAGGAACTCGCCCGTCGGGCACTTGCCCGGCTCGGTTTCCGTCCGGAGGGGGAAACCGAGGCGCAGGCGGCGGACCGGCTTTCGGCAATCGACGCCGCGGAACGCCGTCGGCTGCTGCTGGCAAGCCAGCGGGCGGAAGCACGCGCACGGGCGGTACGCGAGGCGCTCATCCGGAAACAGGCCGAGGAGTCGGCGGACAAATGGACGCGGGAATGATGGATATTGCAACGGACATTGCAGATAACGAACTGGGCTATTTCCCTACGCTCAGCCCGGAGGGCAGGGGGATGCTGAGGTTCCTGCTTGGGCATCCCGCCGCGCCGATCTACCGCAACCGTAGCGGCAACCGCCTGCTTGCGGAAGAAGTCGAGGACCTGCGTGCCTTTGAGCGCGAAGTGAGGGCGGCGCAAAGCAGCTGGCCGCGTGATGGTATTCCGAAATGGCGCGATGCCTTCGTAGCAAAAACTTATCAAGAAGTGCCGCATTTCCGCGCCATGGGGCCGCCACCGCACCGTTTTGAGGATATCCCGACGACCAGCCGCGCCGATTTGGCTGCCGATATCGCAAGTTTCGTCCCCGACCCGGTCCCGGCCGAGCGCCTGATCTGTTTCCAGACGACCGGGACGACCGGGCATCCGTTGCGCGTCCCGTCGCATCCGCTCGTCGCGGGGCGTTACCTCGCATTCCACTTGCGTGCGCTGCGCCGTTTCGGCATCGAACTGCGCCATGGGCAGGGCGAGGTTGGCGTCGTGCTTCTGGGCATGCAGAAAAAATGTTTCACCTATGTCTCGGTGACCCCCCTGATGGGAGAGTACGGCCTCGCAAAAATCAACCTGCACCCGGACGACTGGCGCGACCCGGACGACCGTGCCCGTTACCTCGATGCGCTGCGGCCCGAGGTCATTGCAGGCGACCCCCTTTCTTTTGCCGAGTTGCTGGGCTTGCCGCTTACCATCCGGCCGCGTGCGCTGTTTTCCGTCGGCATGACGTTGCTGTCGGGGCTGCGGCAACGCCTGGAGGGGCATTTCGCTTGCCCGGTACTGGACTTTTATTCGATGAACGAGGCCGGGCCAATCGGCGTTTTCGATGCCGCCGCCGGTGGGCATGTCCTATTGCAGCACCGCCTCTACGTCGAAATCCTGGACCCGCAAGGGCAACCTGTTGCGGAGGGCGAACGCGGGGAAATCGTCCTCACCGGGGGTTTCAATTTCTGCCTTCCGTTGCTGCGCTACCGTAGCGGGGACTTCGCCGCGCTCGTCTGGCACAACGGCGAACTGGTGCTGTCCGGGCTGTGCGGGCGCACGCCAGTCCGCTTTCGGGACGGGGAGGGGGGATGGATCAACAATATCGACGTTACCCATGCGTTGCAGTCCCTGCCGTTGCGGCAGTTCGGCCTGCATCAGGGCGCGGATGGCAGGCTCACGCTACGGCTCAGGCAAAGCGAACTGCCGTTCGCCGAAGCAGCGGTGGCACGGCTTTCCCCGTTGTTCGGCGGGCAACCCATCGCCATCGAGGAAATTGTTGCGGAAGGGAAAATCCTCCAATACACCTCCGACCTTGAGCAAGCCCTGGAATGATTCTGCCCGCCGAACTTGTCGCCAACGGCATGACTACCGCCTGCATTTTCCTTGCGGGGCGCAACAACATCCACACCTGGTGGATAGGGATCGTTGGCTGCCTTGCCTTTGCGCTCGTTTTCTATGAGTCCCGGCTCTACGCCGAAGTCGCCTTGCAATTCTTCTTCGTCGCCACGGGGGTGGTCGGATGGTGGCAATGGCTGCATGGGAACCGAGGCGAGGCGCTGCCCGTGTCTCACGGCAACATCGGCACACTCTGCCGGGCGGCCTTGGTGGGCATCCTGGCAACGTCCGGCTATGGCGCGCTGCTTCATTTCTATACCAATGCCTACGCCCCGTTCATCGATTCATCCGTACTCGCTTTCAGCGTCATCGCGCAGATTTTTCTCATGCGCCGCCGCGTGGAAGCCTGGCCCTTCTGGCTGCTGGTCAATACCATCTCGGTGCCGCTGTACATCAATCGCGGGCTGTACCTGACTGCCGCCCTCTACGCGGCATACTGGGTCAATGCCGTCGTTGCATGGCGCAAGTGGCAACGGTTGAGCGCCCCAGCCAGCGGTAGGGCGACGCAATGAGCGGGGCATTGCGGCGCCGTTTTGGCTACGGCTTGGTCGTGGGCAAATTCTGCCCGCTGCATCTTGGGCACGAATGGCTGGTCAATCAGGCGCTTGCCGCCTGCGACAAAGTGTTCGTCATCAGCTACACCAAACCCGGTTTCCACGGCTATGGACGGGATCGCCGCCAGGCATGGCTGTCCGCCCGTTTTCCCGAAGCGTCCTGCCTGACAATTGACGATGGTAGCCTCGCCGTACTTTGCCGGGACGGCGGTATCAAAGAATTCCCCTCTATCCCTCCGGACGATGCGCCCGACGACGACCACCGCAACTTCGTGGCCTGGCTGTGCAAGACGCTCCTGCGCAAACGGTTCGAGGCCGTTTTCACCAGCGAGGGCTACGGCGATGGGTTCGCCGCCGTCCTTTCGGCTCGTTTCGGATACCACGTCGGGCATGTATGCGTAGACCTGGCGCGGATGAAATTCCCGGTTTCAGGCACCCAGATACGTGCCGACCCGCACAGATACCGCCAATATCTGGCACCGGAAATCTACGCCGATTTCGTCCAGAAAATTTGCCTTCTAGGGGGAGAATCAAGCGGGAAAAGCACCCTCGCAACGGCCCTGGCACAGTCCCTGGATACCGTTGCCGTCCCGGAATACGGCAGGGCATTGTGGGAGGAAAAGCAGGGGGAGTTGCAATTCCCGGATATGGTGCATATCGGCCAGACCCAGGTCGCCCATGAAAACGAAATGGCACGGCAGGCCAACCGTTTCCTGATCTGCGACACCTCCCCGCTGACAACGCTGCTATACAGCAACGTGATGTTCGGAAAAGCCGACCCGGAACTGGCACGCTTGGCGGAACGGCCTTATGACCTGGTTCTCCTATGCGCGCCCGATTTCGGGTTCGTGCAGGATGGGACCCGGCGTGACGACGAATTCCGGATGTTCCAGCACCGTTGGTATGAAACGGAACTGGCGAAGCGCAATATCCCCAACGCCGTATTGTCCGGATCGCCTGAAACCCGGCTGGCACAGGCTATTTCCGTGCTGCGCGATATTTTTGCGTAAACCATCGGGTTCTTGTCTCGACGCAGTGTACTGGTTAGTACATAGGGGTCGTCTCAGAAACGGAATTGGCCGCCTGGTTTAAGTGGGCAGGGCGGTGAAGCGTACCCTTGATGGCACAGGGACAGATATACGCTGTAGGGTCGTCCCAAGTGTAGATCAATAATATTTCTAAGTTGACATAATACAAATTATGGTCTTTTTAGAGTACGTAGTACCTGAATAGGTGCATGCTCTCACTATGCGTGTTAGGATGATAAAGTTCGCGGTGTAGGGTTTTTTCATCCTTACTGCGATCTCCTTTTTCACCAACCATAAGGAAAACAAGATGAAATACTCTCTTTTTGCTGCAGCCCTTCTGGCTTTTGTCATTTCTGCTTGCGATAGCAACAAAGAAACTCCCCCTCCAGCTCCCGCGGAGAAAGTTTCTGCACCCGCTGCTGAACAGGCTCCGGCTCCAGTGCAAGAAGCTCCAGTTCCTGCGGCACAACCTGCCACCGACGCTGCTGCTCCGGCTAGTGCAGAACCGGCCACACCTCACGCTGCTACCAACTAATTGTGGAACAGTTGGCCACGCCCAATCACGTTTCTGGATGAAATGAGTTTTGCCCCCTTTCAGGCGTACATCTACGCTTGAAAGGGGGGCGCGTTTGTAACAAACTTTCCTAAAAGATGCACGGCATTTGGGTTGTATCTAAAAGATTTTTGTTAAAGTAGATTGTTCTCAATGAGCACGTAATTGCTAAGGAAAGTGCTGTGACCGTCTACGAAACCACCCCCTTGAGCGACACGTACACGATGTTCGTCCTGTCAATGATCATGGCGTCCATCATGGCCATGCCCGCCATCATTGGTGCAACCCAAACAGCGGCAGTGTGGCGGTTGTGGAAAAAAAGTTGATATACGGTAATTTGACCCCATCCTTCTACCCGTGTAAGCTAGGCGCCGTTTCGGTTTGTTGCGCGGATTTTCGTGCGAGCCGAGACAAAATTCTCACATCTGGTGCTGCTGGCCTTTCGGCTAGCGGTTAAACGGGAAAGCGGTGCGCGTCCTTCTGGACGCAAAGCCGCTGCTGCCCCCGCAACGGTAAGCGAGTGAGGGTTCACCTTTATGCCACTGGGCGTTTTTGCCTGGGAAGGCGGTGAATCAAGACTTGCGAGCCCGGATACCGGCCCGGTGCGAATCGATTGGAAGTGCCGCGGGGTTGCGGTGCGCCGGTTTTTATGGCCGGGGCGGCGGGTTATCCCCTCACGGTATCTCCATTTTTCGTCACCATGATTCCAGACTGCGGGGACGCAGGCTGGATGGAGATTGCCATGCCAACACGCAGCAAATATCCGCTGACGGCCTTATGCCTGGCCACCTTTTTTTCATCACTCTCCCCCCTGCCCTCTTTTGGCCAGAGTCCGTCTGAATCACAAAACGCTACGACCCTTGACGAAGTGGTAGTGACCGCTAGCCGTATTCAGGAAGCCAAACGCGAAGTCAGCAGCAACGTCACGATCATCACTTCGGAAGACATCAAAGCCTCGACCGCAACTTCGGTTGCCGATCTGTTGGTACAGGATGGTTTTCATGTTGTGACGTCTGGCGACAATAGCTTCATCCAACTCCGTGGCATGGGTAACCTGTCGATGACCAATGAGCTTGAAAACCAAGTGCTGGTCCTGCTGAACGGCCGCCGGATCGCCATGAGTAACTTGGCACTTGCAGGCTTGGCAAACGTCGAACGTGTCGAAATCATTCGCGGACCCTCGGCAGTTCAGTACGGTTCTTCCGCAATGGGCGGCGTCATCAACATCATTACTAGGCGCGGCGAGGCCACCAAGCCGTTCGCATCGGTTGAACTCGGTATCGGCAGCGACTCGCTCAAACGCGAGACAATCACCTTTGGCAGCGCGGCAAACGGGTTTGATTTTGCTTTTGGCGGCACGCATTACAGCCGCGACGACCTAACAACCAAAGGTGATAGGCGTTGGTACCATACGGCGGTCGACAAAGACCTGACCTACAACCTGGATATTGGCTACACATTCAATAAAAAACACCGGGTCGGGATCAATTACAACCACGGCGAGATCAAGTCCGAACTGTTGGACAATATGTACGCTGGTATCCGTCCCTATAGCGGCAATACACCAAACGGCTCATACACTGATTACCGTAAACGCAATACAAATACTGCGTTTTCCTATACCGGGTCGACAGACACTGTAAACCTTGACTGGATGGTCAATTACTCTTTTGGAAAGAACGAACAAAAGAATGCCTATCCAGTGACGGGGCTCAAAAGCTATGGGGACACCATAGACAACAAGGTATTCAACGCACAGTTGAACTATAACGCCTCGCTGTTCACACTGTCCGGTGGGGTTGACCAATATAAATACGACCTATTCGAGTTCAGTGAGTGGAGCGGTGATACTCCAAAGATGACGATGAAGGATACCGGCACCTACTTGACCGGCAAACTTCGCCTCCTCGATGAACGGTTGATTTTCTCGCTCGGCCTGCGCCACGACAAATACGAAAATTCAAGCGCCGTGATGCGTTCACAGAAGGACAATCACACTGGCGGGTCGGTAGGCGTCAGTTACCTGCCAACCGGCTGGCTGAAACTGCGCGCCAACTACGCTAGCGGTTTCAAGATGCCGTCACCGCAGCAAGTCGGTGGCGATGGCCAGTATTACTACCTGGGTAACCCGTTGCTTAAGCCCGAACAAAACAAAACCTGGGAGTTCGGAGGCGACATCAATTGGAACCATGTCAACGCCAGCTTGACCTATTTTAACTCTGACTGGAAAAACAAGATCATTGGTTTGGAAGCCCCTGGCGTCATATGCAGTTCCGGCGGGCTTTGTTACCAGTACCAGAACCTGAAAAACGCGAAGACCGCCGGGGTTGAAGGTTCAGTAGGTTGGGATGTTGGCAAGGCGTTCAAGCAGAATTTCAGCTTGACGCCATACGCCAGCTTTACTTGGCTCACGACGCGCAAGAACAGGGATGAATCGCAATTCATCCTTTACCAAGGGGCGGAAAACGATACCATGCCCAATACGCCGAAATGGATGGTGAGCTATGGCATCCATTACGCGCATCCGGGGTTGAAACTCAAGAGCCGCCTCAATGCCAACTATTACGGCAAGACATTTACACGGGATTACAGCGGGACGGTATCCGTGCCGTACGGCGAATATTTCGTGCGCCCGAGCGGCACGGTCGTTAATTGGAGCCTCGAAAAGGAGCTTGCCGACTTTGGTGGGCGATATGGCAACCTAACGTTACGCACAGAGGTCAACAATCTGTTCGATAAGGCAAACGAGATGTACTGGGGCTATCCTGGGCCAGGACGGAGCTTCTATGTTGGCTTGCGTTATGGCTTTTGAAGCTCCCTCTCCCGCCCCTTCGGGGCACCCTCTCCCACAAGTGGGAGAGGGATATATACATACTCCCCTCGCCCGCTTGCGGGAGAGGGGCTGGGGGAGAGGGTGGCGCGTAGCGTGAAAACAAAAGGCTTCATCGCCCTCCTCTTCTTTCTCGCAGCACCGGCGGCCTTTTCCCAAGCTACGGTGCCTCAGCGCATCGTCTCGCTGGACTTATGCACGGACTGGATGCTGACCTTGCATGTTGAACGGGAGCGCGTCGCGGCGCTTTCCCCGATGCAGCGCATCTCGAAGTCCTACCACCCTGCCCCCTGGATGAGGGACAAAGCCTCTTGGCCTACGCACGACGTGAGCCTGGAGAGCGTCGCACTTTACAAACCCGACCTCATCCTGACTGGGCAATACGCTGCCATCGGCCTGCGCGAGCAATTGCGCCGCCTGGGCTTCCGGGTTGAAGTCCTGCCGCTGGCCACCACGCCCGAAGAAGTACGCGACTATGAGCGCCAATTCCTCGTTGCCGCAGGGCTCCCCCCCGAACGCGCCAGCGATGTGCCACCCGCACGGATCCCTGGTAAAAAACGCCTGCTACTGCTCGGCGCAAACGCCATCGGAGCCGGGCGCGACACGTTTGAGGATGCCATCTTGACCCGTTCCGGCTGGCGCAACTATCTGACCGAAAGTGGCCGCCTGATCCAGCTCGACCTTGAAAGAATCGCCCGCGACCCACCGGATGCCGTGCTCTGGGCAACCCCTTCCGGTGCGGCACTGGCAAACGCCTTTGCCGAACACCCGTTGTGGCGGGCGCTTACCCCCCCTCCCACGCGCCTCAAGACCGACTACTGGCGCTGGCAATGCCCTGGCCCCTGGAGTTGGGAACTCATACAGGAACTTAACCAACTTGCACAAAAAAGCGAAGAACATGAGGCGAACGTGCCATGAAATTCCTGGAAAACGTGAGAAAAATCCCGAGTACCGCCCTTCTCCTGCTGGGGCTGGTGGCGGTTTTCTTCCTGTCCCTGTCCATCGGCTCTGCGCCCGTTCCCGTGCTGGCCGGATTGTTTGAATGGTTCACCGGTCAACCGGGGTTGAATGCCCTCGTCATGGGGGAAATCCGCCTACCGCGTACCCTGCTCGCCCTTTCCGTCGGCGCGGCTCTGGGTTTGTCCGGCGCTGCCTTACAAGGCTTGCTGCGCAACCCCCTCGCCGACCCGAGCCTGACCGGCGCAAGCCAAGGCGCGGCCCTGGGAGCCGCTTCCGTCTTTTACTTCGCCCTCCTGCCGGGGTTGGGCGTCTTTGCCCCCCTGCTGGCCGGGCTGATCGGGGCGGGGTTGACGCTGCTCCTCACCCTTTGGCTTGCTGGATCGGGACGGCCTGCGCTATTGCTGCTCGCGGGGCTTGCCGTTGCCTCCATCTCCGGCGCGGCGCTTGCCGCCGTACTCAACTTCGCCCCTAACCCCTGCGCCATGCAGGAGCTTGTTTTCTGGCTGCTGGGTTCCGTCTCGCAACGCGGTATGGCACATCTCGCCTTTCTCCTGCCTGCCCTCGTTGTCGGTTTCGTGCTCATCTGGCGGCAGCGCCAATTGCTTGCAGCCCTTTCCCTCGGCGAACAGGTTGCTACCAGCCTGGGGTTGGATGTCCAGCGGGGCGGGCGCATCATCGTCCTTGGAGCCGCAATCCTGGTCGGGGCTGCCGTGGCAACCGCCGGGAATATCGGCTTTGTCGGCCTCATCGCCCCCCATCTGGCCAGGCCGTTGGCGCAAAACCGCCCGGACCGCCTGCTGTGGCCTGCCGCCGCCATTGGGGCAACGCTCGTGCTGCTTGCGGACATTGCCGTCCGCCTCATGCCGCCAGGCCGAGAAATCCGCCTGGGCGTCCTCACCGCCCTCATCGGTACCCCCCTCTTCATTCGGCTAATCTGGAAGATGCGCAGAGAATGGCTTTGATCGACGTTCAAAACCTGACGCTGGAAAACCGCCTCGACTCCGTTTCCCTCACGATGGAACCAGGCGAGATGCTCGCCGTCATCGGCCCGAACGGCGCGGGAAAATCCTCCCTGCTGCAAAGCCTGGCCGGGTTGCTCCCCGCCGAAGGCGACATCCTTCTTTCCGGCACGCCCCTGCGCACCTTGAAACCCACCGACCGGGCGCGGCAAATCGGTTTCCTGCCGCAATTCTGCGACAGCGCATGGGCGCTTGCCGTCGAAGAAATCGTTGCATTGGGGCGTCTGCCCTGGCGCGACCGCGACGCCGAAGCCATCTGGCAAGCCATGCGAGAAACCGGCATCGAAGGCATGGCACAAAAAAACATCAACCAGCTTTCCGGCGGTGAACAGGCGCGGGTCTGGCTCGCACGAGTGCTGGCAAGCACCCCGCGCATCATCCTCGCCGACGAACCCGTTGCCAGCCTCGACCTCTACTACCAGGCCAAGATCATGGACATCCTGCGGCAACACACCAACCAGGGGCGTGGCGTCATCCTTGCCATCCACGACCTCGCGCTGGCTGCCCGCTACTGCGACCGTTTCTGCCTGCTCAAACACGGCCGCATCCACGCCTTCGGCCTGCCCGAAACCGTCCTGACCGAAGTGGCCCTGTCGGATGCCTTCGGCGTCCCCATCCACGTTGACCTGACCCACTCCCCACCCATTATTTTGCCTGCCTAAGCACATCATGAGGCCCGAAAAAAACCGCTCCAAGCTCTGCTGTTGCTACAGCTTCATCAACGACCCTGGCTGGTTGACCGATTACGAAGTCCTGACCGATGAACTCTCCACCCAACTCGGCATGGCGCTTTCCATTGCCGAAACGGACCCAGCACTGGCCGACCTCGTGCCCGACCTCGACCGCCTCCAGGCGCTTGCCCTGCACGCCAACGGTTCCGTCCGGGGCAAACTCGCCGTCACCGAAAGCGACCTCGACTGGCTTCAAACACGCTACAGCCACTTTGCGCAGAAAATCGAAACCAAAGAACCTGACCGCCTGAAACATTTCGTCCTCCCACGCGGCCTTGCCCCCGTGCCGGAACTGCACCAAGCCCGGTCCACCGCCAAAAAGGCGCTACGCTGCCTTGTGCGCGTGGAAGAAGAAAACCGCAGGGAAATTCCCCCGGAAATTTCCCGTTTCCTCAATTCAGCGTGCAACTTCTGCTTCCTGCTTACCGTTCTCATCAACCAGCGCCGGGGCGTTGCCGAACCCCGTTTCGTCAGCCAGAGTTACCGGATCAAGACCCAGAACCCACAAGAAACCTGAACATGGTTGGATGAAGGATGGCCATGGGCAAAAAAACATTGCTCTCCTGGAGCACCGGAAAAGACTGTGCATGGGCGCTACACGTCTTGCGGCAAGACCCGGCAATCGATGTGATCGGCCTATTTTGCACGGTAAACAAAGAATTCAACCGGGTCGCCATGCATGGCGTGAGAACCAAACTGCTGCAACAACAAGCAAGCAGCGTAGGTCTTCCGCTTCACATCATTGAAATCCCCTACCCTTGCAGCGATGACGAATACGCAAATGCTATGTCCTTGTTCGTCGAGGCTGCAAAAAAAGATGAAATTGAATGCTTCGGTGTGTCACGAATGCGAAAAGGCGTAAGCCTTGAGCGCAATGCTGTATTGGAGATGAGGGCAGGCCCCTCGGAACCGGCGTACAGGCGCAGGTTCCAAACCGCCTTGAGCTGCGT
>WQYV01000079.1 GCA_009781085.1 Betaproteobacteria bacterium | reverse complement strand
TCGGCGGTCAAGGAAGTCCTAAGCCGAAAATCCTGACGCCGCCGGCCAGGCGCGAGGTGGCCGAGGAGTTGGTGCAAGCCAGGCTGTCGATCACGTGCGCCTGTCGCATTGCTGGCCTGTCGCGGGCGGCGTATTACAAGAGGCCAGCGGATGCTGCCGTGCGTGATGCTGGGGTGATTGATGTGTTGAACATCAGCTTTGCGATGCGCACTCCAGACAACAAGTATGACTTACGTGTTTCAATTAGCAGTTCACTACTTCCCAAAACAGTCGTTGTAGCAGGAATCAATTTCGAAGCCACAACGGAAAGATTGTTATTGCGCTATTCACAGAATTTGAGCAAACAATCAAATCATTGAAAGTAAAGTACGTGCTGTGGATCGTAGCGAGTGGGTCGTTCTGCGTCGGTAATTGTCGAGCAGCCAAATGGAGGGGTTCTTCAAGGTCGGGCACTGCCGGGGATGAGTTGGAAACACATCCCCCGGCAGATGCCAAGCGGCGAGCGTGGGGTATTATTCGTTGGGCGGATGCCCGTAGCATCGCGTGGCGACTTTGTGACACGATCCCATCGTCCCATGTCGTCCGTTAGCAATTTCTGTCGCTTTTGCGTGGAGACGGAAAAACGTAAATTATTGATTAAACAGAAATTGCTTGTTTCTTCTGTCCCTCGCAATGACGGAGCAAAATAGGTAGGTTGACCCCGACGGCTTTGCCCGCCAGGGTTGATGCGTTTGACGAGCAATTTGCGTCCTTGCAGCGTTAACTTGGCATTTTTATGGCCATTCATCTGGAAGGGTCATGAAGTCTGCAAACTCCAGTTTCCTACATCTTTCCGAATGAACAACCTATTGAAACATTACACTTACCCGTTCTCTACCCCTGCGAGCATCGCTTTGCGTACTGCGTCCACCGCATCTGGGCGTAAGCAGTCGATTTCTACGTATTCTGGCCAGTGCTCACGGAATTGGCGTTGCCAGGTCAATTGGCGCTTAGCGAGTTGTCGGGTAGCAGCGATGCCGGTCTCCAGCAGTTCCTTGGCGTCGATTTCGCCGTCCAGGTATGCCCATGCCTGCCGGTAGCCGACTGCGCGCATCGAGGGCATGTCGGGGGTGAGCCGGTAGCGTTGGCGCAGGGCGGCGAGCTCGTCGATGAGACCGTCCGCAAGCATTTTCTTGAAACGTTCCGCAATGCGTGCGTGGAGCGCCTCGCGCTTCGATGGGGCAAGCGCCACCGTGATTGGGCGGCAGGGCAGGGGGCGCGGGGTGCGCTGGGCGTGGGCATCGAGGAGCGGCTTGCCGGTGGCGATGACGATTTCCAGCGCACGCTGGATGCGCTGTGCGTCATGGGGCGCAAGCCGGGTAGCAGCGGCGGGGTCGAGACGGGCCAGTTCAGCGTGTAGCGCGGGCCAGCCTTCGGTTTTTGCGCGGAGGTCGATTTCAGCGCGTAGCGCCGCATCGGCCTGCGGTAGGTCGGAGAGCCCTTCGCGTAGTGCCTTGTAATAGAGCATTGTCCCGCCGACGAACAAGGGGATGTGCCCCCGTGCGGCGATTTCCGCCATCAACCGGTGGGCGTCGTCGCAGAATTTCGTCGCCGAATAGCTTTCGGTGGGATCGATGAGGTCGATCAGATGATGCAGGCATGCTGCACATTCGTCGGTATCCGGCTTGGCCGTGCCGATGTCCATACCGCGATAGACGAGCGCAGAGTCGACGCTGATGATTTCCACGGGCAATTCCCGCGCCAGGGCCAGCGCACAGGCGGTTTTGCCGCTGGCGGTGGGGCCGGGGAGAAAGAGGGCGTTGAATTCTGTTTGCATGCTGCGGAAATACTGGGTGCGGAAAGGACCCGCGAAAGCAACATTATGGCCGACATGGTGCCTTCATTGAAGAATTCTAAATAATTCACGAGGTTTTATCCGCGGCGCAATACGTTTATATACGGGATACGGTTGATATAAGGATGGCATTTCCCGCAAGTGAAAAAAGGTAAGGATAAGTGCCAACAAATCAATATGCGCTATCCAAGCCGATCACTGTTGGTGTTTTTTACACAGCTAAAACCAGAATGCGTGCCAAGCGAGTCGACGATTACCCAGTTTTTACAGGGGGTCATGAAATTTACATGGCTCATATAAATGACAAATACGATATTTTGATGTCAGAATATTTTACATTTTTGTAAGAGCAAAAATATTTTTTTAGAAAAAACAACGTGGTTTGAATATGGCTTGTTTTTTGCATTAGTAATTTCGGCTGTATGTGTTGATGTTGATGCGCAGACAGTGTCCATAAAACTACGATAACGGCATATCGCCGTGTTTTTTTACAAAGGAGAGTCACATGGCTGTGATCGATTACAGACAACAGTCACCTCTTGGTCAGGTCATTAATGGTTTTGCTGGCACAAATGACATCATTTATGCGAGTAATGGCAACGACACCATCTATGGCAACGGTGGCAGGAACATCATCTATGCCTTTTCCGGCAACAACGTAATTTACAGCGGTGATGGCGGAGACACCATCTATGGCGGAAAGGGCAACGATATCATCCGCGGCGGTAATGGGAATGATTACATCTACGCCCAGTATGGCCACAACTACATCTACGGCGGTGCCGGTAACGATTGGCTTTATGGTGGCAGCGGCAACGACACCATCTTTGGAGGTTCAGGCAGCAACCATATCTATGCCGGGCTCGGTAACAACTTCATCTACGGCGGTAGCGGCAACGATTGGGTCTATGCTTCTTCCGGCAATGACACCGTCTTCGGTGGCGGAGGCAACGACTGGATTTACGGTTATGGCGGCAGCGACCTGATATTCACTGGCTCTGGTAACAACTACGTCTATGCCGGCGTTGGCAACGATACCGTTGTGTGCGGTTCCGGCAACAACCTCGTTTATCTCGAATGCGATGCGAGCATGGCGTGGACTGGCGTAGGTGGTAACGATACGATCTACGGCACCGCCTGGAACGATGTCCTCGTCGGTGGTACGCTAGGGTTCAATAACCTCAATGGCGGCGGTGGCAATGACACCTATGTGATTGATTTCAACGCGAAACATGACGACAACCTGCCTCCAGGCGTGCCCCAGCCGAAATATGTCGCTGATATCGGTGCCAACACCATCTATGATGCAGGAGGGACTAGTGATGTTTTGCTGTTATGCGGCATGGATCAAAGCGATATCAGATACACGCAGAGCGGCCTGTATGACTTGCTGATCACCTTCGACGGTGTAGATGGTTATGTCCTCCTCAAGTATCAATTCCTGACTGGTAACAGGATCGAGCAAATCAATTGTGTTGCTGAGAACCCATACAAGATCCCGGACGTTGACATCAGTGTCATTGGCGCGGATCTCGCCGCAAATCCGGATGCCGGTTTCTGGGGTTGACCTGGGTATCGCTGGCCATCTTTGAGGTAGGTACGGGTTTCCGGATCCCTTGGACGTTGGTTGGTGCTTGAAACTTCCTGCAAAGGGTCCTGCTCCGAAAGGGGCAGGGCTCGAATTTGTGTGGATTTGCATTAGCGAAATGGGCTGCATTTGCTGGGGTCAATAGCACGACCGGTGCTTAAACCCTGTAATGATATCGGCGTATCGCCGTGTTTTTTTGGAAGGAGAATTCTATGGCTGTAATTGACTACAGAAAACAGTCGCCCCTTGGTCAAGTCATCAATGGCTTTGCCACCAGCGACACCATCTATGGTAGCAATGGTAATGACACCATCTTTGGCAACGGTGGCAAGAACACCATCTATGCGACGGCCGGTAACAACCTGATCTATGGTGGTGACGGCGGGGCCAAGATTTATGGCGGGATCGGCAACGATGTCATCCGTGGCGGTTATGGGAATGACTACATCGACGCCAAGCAGGGTCATAACTACATCTTCGCTGGTGCCGGTAACGACACCATCTATGGTGGCTCTGGCAACGACACCATCTTCGGATGTTCCGGCAGCAACCATATTTATGCCCAAGGCGGTAACAACTTCATCTACGGAGGCACCGGTAACGACACCATTTATGGTTCCTGCAGGGGCAGCGACACCATCTTTGGCGGTAGCGGCAACGATGTGATCTACACCAAAGGCGGCAGCAACCTGGTATTCACCGGTGCAGGTAACAACAAGGTCACTGCTGGCAGTGGCAGCGACACCATTATTGCTGGTAGCGGCAACAATCTCCTTACTGGCAGTAGCGGTACGGATTACCTGTGGAGCGGCGTCGGCAATAACGACACACTCAATGCTGGTGCCGGCAACGATTATCTCTTCGGCGGAACGGCAGGCATCAATTACCTCAACGGCGGTAGCGGGAACGACACCTATGTGATTGATTTCAATTCGAAACCCGTTGACAACTTACCTCCGGGTGTGGTACCGCCGAAAGTCACTGATATCGGTTGCAATGTCATCAACGATTCCAGTGGTACCAGCGATGTTTTGCTGTTATGCGGTGTGGATCAAAGAGATGTCCACTACACGCAAAGCGGCCGGTATGACTTGCTAGTCACTGTCGACGGCGTGAACGGCTATATTCTTATTCAGAATCACTTCCTGAGCGGTAAGATCGAGAATATCAGTTTCACGGCCGAAAATCCGTACAAGATGCCGGATGTCGACCTGAGCCCCATCGGCACGGATCTTGCGGCGAATCCGGATCACGGTTTCTGGGGTTGACAGGGAATCGCCGGCTATCTTCCAGGCAGGTGCGGGTTCCCGGATCTCCTGGACGTTGGTTAGTGTTTGAAGCATCCTGTAAGGGTTCCGCTCCGAAAGGGGTGGAACCTTTTGTCATTTTGAGGATAATTCAAACCATGAACATGCACCGGTTCTTGACTCCTGCAATGCGTAGCGGGAGAGGCCGGAGCGGCTAAAGACGGAAATGACATGAAAGTGCTCTTCATTCACCAGAATTCTCCTGGGCAGCTTCGCCACCTTGCTGCACATCTTGCACAACAGCCCGATGTTGAGGTTCTGGCTATTGGGCGTGAAACCGCTCCAGGCATGGAAGGGATCCGTCTGCTGCGTTACCGCCCGCACCGTACGCCGAGCAAGGAAACCCACCCATACGTCCACACTTTTGAGAATGCCGTGCTGCACGGCCAGCAAGTGCTGCGCATGCTGCTCGACCTCAAAGGCCAGGGCTACCGGCCCGATATCGTTGTTGCCCATCCTGGCTGGGGGGAAACGCTCTATGTCAAACTGGCTTTCCCCGACACCAAAATCATCCATTACACAGAGTACTACTATCACCTCGAAGGGGCTGATGCCGGGTTCGACCCCGAATTCCCGCTCACCATAGAGAGCGCCGCTTTCATCTCCAGCCGCAATGCCCTGCATTTGTTCAATATCGAGCAATGCGACGTTGGCATCACCCCGACTCACTGGCAGAAGGGCCTGTATCCGGCGGCCTACCACGACAAGATCCATGTCATACACGAAGGCGTCAATGTCAGCCGGCTCGTTCCCGACCCCGAAGCCTTCCTCAAATTCTCCAACGGAAAGCAACTGCGCGTTGGCGACCCTGTCGTTACTTATGTGGCGCGCAATCTCGAACCCTACCGGGGCTTTCACTGTTTTATGCGCGCCTTGCCGGAATTGCTGAAAGCGCGCCCGGACTGTCAGGTGATCGTGGTTGGCGGCGATGACGTCAGCTATGGGGATCGCCCAGACGATGCCCCCAACTGGCGCGAAAAAATGCTACGTGAATGCCCCGTCGACCTGGAACGCGTCCACTTCCTCGGGAAAGTGAATTACGACCTGTATCGGTGCATCTTGCAGGTATCCGCCGTCCATGTGTATTTGACCTATCCGTTCGTCCTCTCCTGGTCGGTATTGGAGGCCATGGCCTGCGGCTGTCTGCTTGTTGCTTCTGACACCGCACCGGTACGGGAGGTCATTCGTCACGGTGAAAACGGCTGGTTGGTCAATTTCTTCGATGGCAAGGCTCTTGTCGAATATGTGCTGTATGCACTCTCGAACCCGCCGGAAGCGGCTGTCTTGCGGGCTAATGCCCAGCAAAGTGCGCAGGCTTATTCGGTGGAAAAGGGTATTGCGGGATACATGGGGTGGATCGAAAAGTTATGCGGGCCTGTTTGATTTTTTGCTGTTACCGTTGTCTGCCAACCCGCAGGGATATTGGTGTTCCAAAACGCGAAATGACACGTTTTGGTGATGGTTTATTACCTTATCTTTACCAAACCGATTAAGTGTAGGCATTATAATTTTCACTTGCTGTTGTTTACTTTTTTCACTACATCCACCACATACCCGACACTAAACCCAAACTGTTCAAACAATTTTCCCGCTGGAGCTGACGCTCCAAAGGTGTCGATGCTGATAACCCGTCCCTCCAGCCCAACATACTTACGCCAAAAATCGCCATGTGCAGCTTCGATGGCGACACGGGGGATGTGCTGGCCGAGAACGTTTAGCCGGTATTCCAAACTTTGGCGATCGAAAACGTTGGTGGAGGGCATAGAGACGACACGGGTGGGGATGCCTTCTTTTTCCAGGGCTGCCTTGGCGTCGAGTGCCAGTTTGACTTCGGAGCCGGTGGCGATGAGTACGGCCTGGGGGACGCTGGATTCGGCTTCGGCGAGGATGTAGCCGCCTTTTTTGATGTCATCCGCGTTAATGTCACCTGTGACGGCGGGCAGGTTCTGACGGGAAAGGGCAAGCAGGGTGGGTCCGATTGTGCGTTCAATACCCACTGTCCAGGCTACCGCCGTTTCCATGGCGTCGCATGGCCGCCAGACATCGAGGTTGGGGATCAGGCGCAAACTGGGGATGTGTTCGATGGGTTGGTGCGTGGGGCCGTCTTCGCCCAGACCGCTGGAGTCATGGGTGTAGACCATGATTTGCCGCTGGCGCATGAGCGCAGCCATGCGGATGGCGTTGCGGGCATAGTCGGAAAAGACGAGAAAAGTGGCGGTGTAGGGAATCAGGCCGCCGTGGAGCGCCAGTCCGTTGGCGATGGCGGTCATAGCGAATTCGCGCACGCCGTAATAGCAGTAGTTGCCGCCTTCATTGGCCGTTACGCCTCGGCTGCCTTGGACGAAGGTCAGGTTGGAACCGGCTAGGTCGGCAGATCCGCCAAAGAGTTCCGGCAACTGGGGGAGCAAGGCGGCGATCGCATTCTGGCTGGCTTTGCGGGTGGCGATGTTTTCCGCTTTTTCTTTGCAGGCGGTAATGAGTTGGTTAGCAACCCGGGGCCATTCGGCAGGAAGTTCCCGGCGGATAACGCGGCGCTCGAACTCAAAGGCGAGTTCGGGGAAGGCCGTGCGGTAGGCTGAAAACCGCTGTTGCCAATTGGTTTCGAGCGTTTTTCCTTTTTCCCGTGCGTCCCAGGCGGCGTAAACGTCGGTAGGGATTTCAAACGGGAGGTGTGCCCAGCCGATGGCCTCTCGCGTGGCGGCGATTTCGTCCGCACCGAGCGGCGCGCCGTGGCAATCGTGGCTACCCGCCTTGTTGGGGGAACCCATGCCGATGACGGTTTTGCAGCAGATGAGCGTAGGTTTTTGAATTTCTTTTCGTGCAGCCGCTAAGGCGGCCTCTATAGCTTGGGTGTCGTGGCCAGGAACGTCAGGAATGACTTGCCAGCCGTAGGCTTCAAAGCGTTTGGGGGTGTCGTCGGAGAACCAGCCTTTAACGTGGCCGTCGATAGAAATTCCGTTGTCGTCGTAGAAGGCAATCAGCTTGCCGAGGCCGAGCGTGCCAGCGAGGGAGCAGGCCTCGTGGGAGACGCCTTCCATTAGGCAACCGTCGCCCAGGAAGGCGTAGGTGTGATGATCGACGATGGTGTGGCCAGGGCGGTTGAATTCGGCGGCAAGCAGTTTTTCAGCGAGCGCGAAACCTACAGCGTTGGCGATACCTTGCCCAAGAGGGCCGGTAGTGGTTTCCACGCCGGGGGTGTGGCCGTTTTCCGGATGCCCGGCGGTTTTTGAGCCGAACTGGCGGAAATTTTTGAGGTCGTCAATAGAGAGGTCGTAACCCGTGAGGTGGAGCAGGGCGTAGACAAGCATGGAGCCGTGCCCGTTGGAGAGGACGAAGCGGTCACGGTCTGGCCAGTCTGGATTGGTAGGATTGTGTTTCAGGGTGCGTCGCCAGAGGGTTTCGGCGATTTCCGCCATACCGAGCGGTGCGCCGGGATGCCCAGAATTGGCCTTTTGAATAGCGTCAATGGCAAGCGCACGGAGCGCGCCAGTGATCGGGTTAAAAGCTGGGGCGACAGGGGAGGATTGCGACATGGTAGATTCGGGAACTGGAGAGTGTGCGGTGAAACCATGGATTATCCTGGAAGTTCAGTGTTCAGTTCTCAGTTTTTAGCGGTCATTTACTGAAAACTAAAAACTGAATTTGGAAACTGAATCAAGAGCGCGATTGCAGCCAGTTGCGCCATTCGGTGAACAGCAGGGGGTTGGCGGCGGCGATGATGCCACGTTTGACCGCTGGCCCTGCCGACAGGGTGCTACCGTCTAACGAACAGGCTTGCCCGCCCGCTTCAGCTAGGATCAACTGCCCAGCGGCGTAATCCCACAGCATTTGCCCACCGTGCATGTACACATCGAAGCGACCCGCGGCGAGAAAACACCATTCCAGTGTGCTGGAACCAAAATTGCGCTGTGAGAAATACGGCGGGCGCGCTACCAACTCGTCGGCGAGGTGGGGACTGACCTGCTTCAGGTCGAAGCCTGCAACCGCTTCGCGCAGGCGGCGGGTCGAGCGGCGTAGCGGCATCGCTACATCGTTGAGAAAAGCGCCCGCACCTTGGGCAGCCAGGAAACACTCTTTGCTGATCGGGTTGTAGATCACACCAAGGCGCGGTTCGCAATCGAAAAGCCAGGCGATCGAGACGGCAAAAAATGGGATACCGTTGATGAAATTAGTCGTACCGTCGATTGGGTCGATACACCACAGGCCGCTACGCCCCGTGCCCCATAACCGAGCTTGCATTTCCCCGCTCATCTCTTCGCCCAGCACCGATCCCGGCAGGAGAGTCGGCAAAACCTCGACCAACCGCCGCTGAGTGGCAAGGTCGGCTTCCGTAAAGAGCGTCCCATCAGCCTTGCGCCCGCTTGGCACCTTGAGATAACGGGGAAGGATTTCTACCGCTGCAATTTCACGTACCATGGTTTCAATCAACCGCGCCTTGCCCAGCAACACACCCGGCGACATCGGCAGCGCGCTGGCCGATTTTATGGTACGGGAATATGGAAGGGACGAAGGCATCCGCGCATATTACGATGAATTGTAGATTCCGGCACAGTTGTCCGTGCGTGCCGGTAAAAGTTGATCGAATTTAATGGCTGGTGCTAACCGCTAAAGTGTTTCAGTAATACCAGGAGCCTGCCTGGGAAACAGGCAACCCAGATCAAGTTGCCCACCCATTCCTTTCACGTAACAACAAAGCGTGGAAAGCGGCATGTCGCTGCGTTTCCCCAAGCAGCTGATTGCCTCCTGCCCCACGTTCAAGGTTGCAATGACAGTGCGTGCACCACGGATCAGGCCGGCCACCGAAAATGTCCAACGACGGGAAAGGCAAATAAGGTATTTTCTTCCTGTGTTCCGTTTCCGATGTTGTGGATAATCAGTGGCGTACCGTCTTCCGCTGTTCTGTCGGACACCATGCCAATATGCGGTAACTGCTTCTCGCCCAACCGCCACGTTACCCAATCACCCGCACGGTAATCGTGCGGGTTTTTGCTCACAGGCAAGTCGCGCCCTTTGCGCCGCATGAAGGTTTCCAGATTCAGTACGCGCCGATGGTCGATGTTCGGATCGGGGCGCTTCTGTCCCCAGCGCGTCGGGTATTGCGCGAATGCGCGGCGCATGTCCTCGTGGACGAGTTGCTGCAAGTCGATTCCTTGCCCGCGCAGCGCACGGATGATCACGTCGGTGCACACGCCTTTATCTTTCGACACATCGCCGTTCGGATAAGGGATCATGGTGTAAGCGGAATCGTAGGTGAGGGTGACGCCGATTTGCGCGCGTGCCAACGCCACCGATTTTTCCGCCGAATAATGATGCGTTGCGTTCGCTTGTGCGGGCGAGGGCGGCGGCGCAGCGATTGCTAGACTGCCGACGAGGAGGCACGCCAGTACCGGCACCAACGCGCAACAGTGACGCCAGAATCGGGGATTAGTCTGCATCGTTTGCTTTTGATCGGGCAGTTTCAGCATGGCGGTTTTATCGCTACAGTTCGCTGGCGGGAATACCGATAAAATAACAGCCGCTTTTTCTTTAGGTTTCTGTTGCTTTACTATATCCATACAGCAAACGTAACAAAAATAATCTATTCAATTCCATATTCAATAGTAACAACCACCCGCGCTTTCTTGTCGATGGTGCTCTTGTCGTAGATCCCGCCGTAATCGTCTGAGGTGTCGGTATCGCTGTTTGCCGATAGGATGTAAAAAGCCCCTTGGGAGGCTGCACGCATGGTGCCGATCTTGACTTGGCCGACTTTGGCGAACTCTCCGGCACGCTGGCGGGCATTTTCGGTTGCCGCGCCAATTAGCGACATTTTGATGTTTTCCAGGTCGTCAATCAGGTAGTTGGGCGCTTTGTAGGTAATCGGGTTGCCATCGGCCACTGATTGGATGATTTCCTTGTCGGCTTGGATGATGCGCGGCAAATCCCGGCTGCGGATCCAAAACGTTTGGCTTCCCCTGAAACCTTTTTGTACGCGGCGGTATGCGGTGCCGATGTATTCGTCTTCCATGTTAGGGACAACGGATTCGCTTCCCACGACGATTTCCGTTTCCGGGAAACCTTGCCGCTTCAGGAATTCGTCCAGCGCAGGCCGGGAAGCACGCAGTTTTTGCAAGGTTTTTGCGAAATTCTCTTCTTTTACGGCGATGCCAACCGACCACTCGGCCAAGTCAGCCTTGACCTCTTTTTCTGCCAATCCTTTGACCGTAATTTTTTGCTGGTGGTTACCCAAGGTTTTGAAATGTGTGCCAAGGATAAAGGATGAAACGGCCAGGCCAATGGCCAATACGATGCTCATGCCGATGAGTGCCGAAGAAATGCGGTTTTCCATGCTGTAAACTCCCTTTCATTTGAATTTTCTTAGGGGATAATTATACAGATTTTGTCACGGCAAACGATGTTTCCCTTCCCTTGCATGTTTTGGTGCCCATTATCGACAACTCCACGCACTTGAACGATGCGGTCGGCGTCGGTTTTTGGCGTAAAAGCATGCTTGGCTGCGGGGCAGGCGGGGCAATCGTCCTGATCTCATAAGGGATTTCAGACTGGTTAAGCAGTGACGACAAAAACCAGGTGAGCCGCCCAGGCCGATGCCGAACGAAGTCGACTTCAACGCCCGCCTACAAATCGGCCTTGCCCCCGGCCTTGTCCTTAGCAGGCAAGACATACAGTCAAGCGGCGGTGAAGTGAGGATGAACACGGGGAATATTTACGCGGGTGCGCCATCTTAAAAGACCCCGTAAAGCCGATTTAGCTGGTCTTTAACCGGTGAAAAACCACCAGCCGCGCCTGGAATTTCCAGCAATTTTCCTCCGAAAATTCACCGTAAAATACTGCATCCGTTCGCAAATCAAGATTTAACCCCCGCCCCGGATTTCCTTATAATCATGCGGGTTTTCGGGCGCTTTTTCCCTTATTGACCTGTCCAGAAATCACTACCTCCCTACTATATCTGAATCCAAGTAAATTCGTTTTCAGCGATGGGGGCGATGCAATTTATTATTCTTTTGCGGTAGGGGTGCCTGCCGTTGATGATGCGGTGCTTCTCCCGGAGCGCCGAAAATTCACACTGGAGATCCATCATGAAATTTCGCACTCTTGGTAAAAATGGTCCGCAAGTTTCCGCGCTCGGCTTGGGCTGCATGGGCATGAGCGATTTTTACGGCG
>WQYV01000078.1 GCA_009781085.1 Betaproteobacteria bacterium | reverse complement strand
TCAATAGTCGGCTCTGAACAATACCTAAAGATTTGATTTATTGTAACAAATAGCGTTTTTTAGCTATAAAATTTGCAAGAAAACGATTAAAATAGGGCTTATTTCTTGCAAATTTTTCCGCCGCTGTCCCTACCGCAACCAATGACGGGGTGGGTTCGTCATTGCGAGCGTAGCGAAGCAATCCAGTTTGTACGGACTTGAATCAAAAATGCTCTAAAACCCTTCCTAAACCAAAGGCGATTTGGTAGGGGGCAGCAATGGATTGCAAAGCCTCTAGATACCGCCCGCCCTGTCACCCCCTTTACTCTTCAAGGCGGTTGACAGGGTAGACGTTATCTGCGTGGGCTATTTAGGCGTTGGACGGGCTTACTTCTCAAGCAGGCTACGCAACATCCAGGCGGTTTTTTCGTGGATTTGCAGGCGTTGGGTCAGGAGATCCAGCGTGGGTTCGTCGTTGGCTTTTTCAGCTTGGGGCACGACGGCGCGGGCAGTTTTGGCAACACCTTCGTGATTGTCCAAAAGGATTTGGATCATGCCTTCCGCGTCGGGCACGCTTTCAGGCTGCTTCAGGCTGGCGAGTTTTTCAAATTCCTTAAAAGTTCCTGGGGCGGGAAACCCAAGGGCGCGAATGCGCTCGGCAATGACATCCACGGCTTCCGCCAGTTCGGTGTAATGCCCCTCGAACATCTGATGCAGGGCATTGAACATCGGCCCCGTAACATTCCAGTGGAAATTGTGCGTGGTCAAGTATAAGGTGTAGCTGTCGGCAAGCAGCCGCGACAAACCTTTGGCAATCTTGGCACGGTCTTCCTTGCTGATACCGATGTCGATTTCCATACCTTTCTCCTTCAGGTTAAGCTGCTCCGCCATGAATGGCGGAGTCTGGGAACAATTGTAGTTTTTCCTATTGTACTTACCAACTCACCCTGATTCCAATCTTCCCGTCGTAGGCGTAGCCTTTGCCGTCGAAACGCCTATCATAGGAGGCGTTTACGAACAGCGTGGTGCTACGGGAGACTTGCCCGCTCATTCCTACGTTGATTTCGCTCCATGTTCCGCCCAGGTCAGCGCGGAACGGTACAGGGCCATCCGCAGACGAGAAGTTTGTGACCGGGTCGCCACGAAATTCGTGAAAGATGCTCGGGCGTACCCATACCGTCCGTTGCTGCCCGTTATCCAGTTTCCAGGAGCGCCCAATCCGTGCACCGACTCGGCCCACGAGCGAGTCCACATCGCTGAACGTTACCTGAGCCGCGGAGTCATTTGCACTGTCGAGGTTGATGTTTTGGTAGATCAGTTGCAGTTGCGGCTCGATGAAGTAACCTTTGTCGAAGCGGTACGGTTTTCCGCCTTCGACCGACACCCCAAGGCCGTATCCTTTGGTGTTCAGGCGCGGGCCCCCGGAGTTGGCGTAGCTGGTCGTGTCGTAATAGGTGCCCTGCAACACCGCGTCGACATACTCACCGTTTTCCCAGAAACGGGTCCAGTATCCACCCAGCGTGTAGGCATCGAATTTATTGGTACCCGTCTCCCCATTAAAATGGGTGACATTGCCGTTGGCTTGGCCATAGGCGAAGTAGATGCCGGCATGATCACGGCGACCATCTTCATACTCTGTGCGGTGCAGGTCTTGACCGACTTGTAGGCCGTAGAAGTTATAACTGTATTGCGGTCCGCTGGGTCCGTAGATGCCAAGCGCATCACCGTTTTGTTTGCCGTGGACACCGAATACCCGTCCCCAGCCACCGGTATCCGGCGTTTTTTGGTGCAAATCGGAGCGGCCTCGGATATCTTCTTCTTCGCCGACACGTTCATGTAGCGTGTCGAGCAGGCCGCGGCCGTAGAGCAGTGCCATCGACGGCAGCGCTGTGTAGGTCGAGGTTTCATTCCGGTAATCTGGCGTTTCGGGTCCCGAAGGCGTCGAATTACAGACCGCCGCATTTTGTGGCTGGGTGCAGTCTAGCTCCGAGCGCAGGTACCAGTTGTCTGGCGTGCTACCGTTCAGGCCACCATGGAACAGGTTGTACTCATAAGGCCCGGCGACCACCCGGCTGCCGAGTTTGAACGCGCCGTTGGTAGTGCCGCTCAGGGTTTCCACGAGCATGATGCCGTCGCCGGTGGTGAGCGCGCCGCCGCCGCCAGTGTTGTTGACGAAAATCGCTGCTGTGCCCACCGCTGCGCCGCCGTTAAGGTCAAGATTCAGTTGATCAGTCAACTGCGGGTTACCATTATTTAGATAGGTGTTGAACAGAATCTTGCTGCCATCCTCGAATGTTGCGGTATGGCTGCTGGTGGTAAGGGTGAAGGTGCTGTAGCCGCCGCTGGCGTTGCCAGCCGCCGGATGGCTCGGGAGTTTGAGGGAACTGCCCGAGAGGTCGAGCGTGCCGAAGAGAGTGAAATGGTCCGCTTTCACCTCGCCCTCGATGCCACCAGCTAGCACGGCACCGGCGTTGACCGTGAAGGATGTTGGGACGGCGGAAGGGAAACCACCGTAAGAAGCGCCGTTGCGGATCACGAAGGCGCCTTCCTGCACATTGGTTGTGCCCTGGATCAGCGAGGCAGCACCGTCAAACACCACCGCGCCGGCGCCAGTTTTATTCACAGTGAGTTGCCCGAATGCGGTATTGTTCTCTATCGAGTCGAAGAAGGTGATGGTTCGGCCAGAAGCGGCATTGAAGGTCGCCGTCGAGTCGCGTGCAAGGCCTCCCTGCGAGTTATTGAACCAGATTGCGGCACCGCTGTCGCCGGCGGTGTTGCCTTTGAAGATGATGTTGCCGCCTGTAGCGTTTAGCGTCACATCGCCACCAACCCGAACTGCGCCGCCGTCTCGTTCGGCGCTGTTGTTATAGAACTCGATGTCGCCGGTGGTGGCGTTCAGCGTTACATTGCCGCCCGCCCAGATCGCGCCGCCAGTGCCTTCGGTGGTGCCTGGGGTGATTTGGGTTGAATTCGCTTTGTTGTCTTTGGCCAGCATGCTGCCAGTGATGGTGATGTCCTCCTCGGCCTCAAGCGCGCCGCCAGAGCCCCTTTTCGTCTCGTTCCCAGTCAGCGTGATTGTGTCGCCGGTTAGCGCGATGTTCCTGTTGGAATAGATCGCGCCGCCGCCAATGTAGCCAGTGTAGCCAGTAAAATCAGCGGCGGTACCGGACGTGTTGTTGGACAAATTAATCATTCTACCGTTGATGAACACGTCACCTAAGGTTTTGTTTGAGGTGTAGATTGCGCCGCCTCTGCCTTCAGCCTCGTTATTGGTAATCGTGACGATGCTGTTCGCATCGCCGATCATGATAACCCGGCTCCCAAGAAGCGCGCCGCCTGAACCCGATCCTGCATCTCCGCCCCATCCAGTGACACTGTTGCCGGTCAGTGTGATTTCTTTGGCGTTGATTGTGATTGCACCCCAGGATGCCTGAATTGCGCCGCCGCTTCCCCCGGCGGTGTTGTTATCCACAAGGACTGTTTGGGTAGATCCGTCACCGTTGCCAACGTATATGTCTGCGTCCTGTTTGCCCGTATAGATCGCGCCTGAATGTATTGCGGCTTCGTTTCTTTCCACCTTGATCGAACTGCCTCTGATGGTGACTTTGCCGCCGACGACACCGGCGACGTCGTCTTTTGTATAAATGGCGGCAGCGATGCCTCCGGAATAGTTGTCGGACAGCGTAACCGTGCCGCTTTCGTTACCTACAAATATATTGCTTGCCACCGAATAGATCGCACCGCCGTTGGCAACGCCGCCGCCACTGGCTGTTGTCATGTTGATCACTTCGATGTTGCCAGCCCCGACATTCGTGCCGAGGTAGATGTTGCTGCTACCGGAACTAGCGTTGTTATAAATCAAGCTGCCTTGAGTAACGGCGCTGTTTGATGCGCCGTATCCGTTGAAGGTGAGATTTCCGGCCGCATTGATCCACATGCTATTGCTTGACGAAGAGAACGCACGGGAGGTGAGGTTGATTAGAGTGATCTCGCTACCGCCGCCGACGGCGGTGATGGTCAGTGCATCGCTTGCTGTTGTCTGCGAGGGCACGGTGATCGTGAAATCAATCAAGGCATTCCCTCTCAATACCCAATTTGTGCTGGGGGGCGGCGATGCAGGGCTGAGGGGGGCACCATTGTTCACATCCACATCCGCTGCCAAGGCACCCGATGAAAACAGCCAGAAACACGCCGCCAGACAGGCGGTCAGTGAGAACGGAGCGGCATTGCACCAATTCCTGACGATTGTGGTTCCGGCTGCCGGTTCCAGCGTTGGCAGTATCGCCGCAGATACCAGTTTACGCGTCGGCTTGCGGCGCGGAAGTCGAGGGTTTGGGAAACGGGTGCTTTCCATGAGGTTCTCCTATCAGATCATTCATGTTTGAGGTCAATGTGGCATTTCGCGTCCGGGATCTTTTTGCCCGTAACAGAAATCTGGCTATGCCATCTGTGTTGGAGGGTGCGTTTAGCATCCCTTTATTGCGGTAAACACGAATGATCTGTTGTGATGTTGCAATGCCATGTCTATTCGTTCACGGTGATTGTCAAAAAACTATATCGTCCGTATAGGAATGCGCTATCTGGCACGTATGGCTTGCGGAACAGTACGCCGTAATGTTGGGTGTAGCGTTTCGTTGTTACGGATGGTGGGCATGGGTATTGGCGTTCATGACACAGGCGCTGCTAAGGCGGCACGGCGGATCGTGCAAAAAAGCCGGTTCATGGCTTGTCAGATGGGCATAATTTCTGCCAAAATGACCAGCTTTCCTTGCCCCACCAGATTTCGCATCATGGGGGGCTTTGGCCATCCATAAGGAGAACTGATGCGACATTATGAAATTGTGTTCATCGTGCACCCGGATCAATCCGAACAGGTGCCCGCGATGATCGAACGTTACAAGGGCATTGTCACTGCTCGTGGTGGCCAGATCCACCGGCTTGAAGACTGGGGGCGGCGGCAACTGGCTTACCCGATCCAGAAGGTGCATAAGGCTCATTACGTGCTGATGAACATCGAGTGCGATGGGGAGGCGCTTGGCGAGCTTGAGCACGCATATAAGTTTAACGATGCCGTGCTGCGCCACCTCGTCATCAAGATGAAGAAGGCCGTTACTGTGCCTTCGCCGATGATGAAAGAGGAGAAGTCGCGTTCCCTGACCGGTTCGCTTGTGGCAGACGGTGAAGAGGGTGAAGGCGAAGGCGAAGCTGAAATCGCTTCTTCTGAGGCACTCGAACCGGCCTCAGTCTGAGGTGTGCGCTGAGAGTAGCCAACGAACTGCGGCTGGTGGCGCGTATCGTTGAGGTTTCAGCCTTGCGGCGCACCCCAGCAGGCATCCCGGTTGTGTCCTGTGTGCTGGCGCATGAGTCCCGGCAAATCGAAGCAGGTGTCGAGCGTGATGTGAAGCTGGAACTCCCGGCAATGGCTATCGGCGAACTGGCGCAAACGTTGTCTGCCGCTGCTCCTGGAGCGAAGGTCTCGGTAACGGGGTTCATGGCAGCCAAAAGCGCACGTAGCCGCAGTCCAGTACTGCACCTGAACATCATCGAATTCATGGAAGGAATCTGAAAATGGCTTTCAAGTCCAACAAGTTTAAAAAGAAAGAAGACCGCACTGGTCGCGGCCTCTTCAAACGTCGCAAGTTTTGCCGTTTCACGGTAGAAAAGATCGAAGAAGTCGATTACAAGGATGTCGATATCCTCAAGGACTTCATCACCGAAAACGCCAAGATCATGCCGGCGCGCATCACCGGAACCAAGGCGGGCTATCAGCGCCAATTGTCGGTAGCCGTCAAGCGCGCCCGTTTCTTGGCGCTTCTGCCCTATACCGACCTGCACCAATAAGGAGAGCGGACATGCAAATCATTCTGCTCGAAAAAGTAGGCAAGCTCGGTTCGCTGGGCGACGTGGTCAAGGTCAAGGACGGTTACGCCCGCAATTACCTGATCCCGCATGGATTCGCCAAACGCGCCACCGCCGCTAACAAGGCTGAGTTCGAGGCGCGCCGCGTTGAACTGGAACGCGCACAGGCCGAAAAGCTAATCGCCGCGCAAGCACTTGGGGCGAAGCTCGATGGGTTGATGGTTCAGATCACCCGCAAGGCGAGCATGGACGGGCGACTCTTCGGTTCGGTGAGCAACATCGACGTGGCCGACGCGTTGGCAGCACAGGGTTTCGAGATCGAACGTGCGGCGATCCGTATGCCAGATGGTCATCTGAAGCAAGTGGGTGATACGAAAATCGAAATTGCGCTATACGCTGATGTCGTCGTGCCGGTTACCATCTCGGTGCTTGGCGAGCAATAATTCGCGGACGAGTCCCGTAACAACAAAGGGCTGCTTAGGGCGGCTCTTTGTTTTTATAGAATCATCCCTCTCTCAGCCGTTCTGGAACCATCATGGCGATCCCTCCGCGCAATGCCACGCCGCGCGACCCGCAAATGGCAGCAATCAAACTGCCGCCACATTCGCTTGAAGCCGAACAGTCGCTGATCGGCGGTTTACTGCTCGATAACACAGCTTGGGAGCGAATTGCCGATCTCGTTACCGGGGAAGATTTTTACCGTGACGACCATCGCCGCATCTATCAACACATCGCCAAGCTGATCGACTTAGCTAAGCCTGCCGACGTAGTGACGGTGTTCGAGTCGCTGGAGAAAAACGGCGAGGCGGAACAGGCGGGTGGGCTTCCCTATCTGACGGAAATCGCCAACAACATCCCCTCGGCGGCCAATATCCGCCGTTACGCAGAAATCGTCCACGAACGTGCGATCCTGCGCAGACTCGTTGCCGTGGGGGATGAAATTGCGACAAGTGCGCTAGCTCCTTCCGGCAAGGATGCTAAAGTTCTGCTTGACGAGGCAGAGGCGCGGGTGTTCGAGATTGCCGAAGCGGGTGCGCGCCACGGCAGCGGGTTCCAATCCATTCAGCCCCTTCTCAAGCAGGTCGTCGACCGCGTGCAGGAACTCTACGACCGGGATAACCCCTCGGAAATCACCGGCATTCCCACCGGGTTTATCGACCTCGATGGGAAAACCTCGGGATTGCAGCCAGCCGATATGCTGATCGTCGCAGGGCGCCCGTCGATGGGTAAAACCAGTTTTGCCCTCAACATTGCTGAATACGCTGCGGTGGAAAAGCGCTTGCCGGTTGCGATTTTCTCGATGGAAATGCCTGGATACCAACTGGCTACCCGCTTCATTTCTTCGGTGGGGCGGATCGATATGCAGAGGATCCGCAATGGCCGCCTGAGTGACGACGACTGGCAGCGGCTGACGATGGCAATGGGTAAACTCTACGAAGCGCCGATCTATATCGACGAGACGCCGGGTCTCAACCCCATCGACCTGCGCGCTCGTGCACGAAGGCTTGCCCGCCAGTGCGGCCGCCTCGGACTGATCGTGATCGACTATTTGCAGCTGATGAGCGGTACGCGTGAAACCGATAATCGCACCGCCGAACTGTCGGAAATTTCACGTTCGGTCAAAGCGCTCGCCAAGGAACTGCATGTGCCGATCCTTGCACTGTCGCAGCTCAACCGCAGCCTGGAACAGCGCCCCAACAAACGCCCGGTGATGTCGGATTTGCGTGAGTCGGGCGCAATCGAACAGGACGCGGACATCATCATGTTCATTTACCGGGACGAGGTCTACAATCCTGATTCGCTGGACAAGGGCACGGCGGAGCTCATCATTGGCAAGCACCGTAACGGCCCGACTGGCATGGTACGGCTGACTTTTTTGGGCGAATATACGCGTTTTGAGAATTTTGCCGGGGGCGGTTTCCAATACGCTGAGTAAACTCAGCTGCATAGAATGAGAATTTGCCGCTAAGACTATGTTTTTGCATCGTAGGCTGATAGGGCTTTCCTTAGCGTTCCTGCTCCTCGTTATGCAGGTGTGCTGGTTTGTCCATTGTCTTGGGCACGACCTGTCGCCAAATGCGCAAAAAGAAACGGCATGTGAACTTTGCCTTGCCATGCACGGCATGGGGACAGCGGCTCCCAGTTTGGAACACACTGTTGCTGTCATCCCTTCGAGTAAGTATTACTCTGGGTACGCACCTATCATTCGCATTGGCGCGGAATCCATTCAACCCCGCCAACAGGGGCCACCCAGCTTCTCCTGAGCATGTTTTGAGGGATACCCTAAGGCGGGTTCCCCGAAACCCCATCTGATGATGCACGCCCCACATGCGGGTGCGTCGCGTATTCCATCTTTTCAGGAGTCGAAAAATATGCGAATCAAACAGGTGGTTGCAATTTTGGTTTGCACGCTCTCCGTCCCTGCCCTGGCAGAAGATCAAAACACGCTGCTAGCCGCCGAACTGGCTGCCCTGCGCGAGCAGGTCGCGCAGATGAAGGCGATGTACGAAAGCCGCATCGCAGCGTTAGAAGAAAAGCTAGCAACCATCGGTAAACCGGGGATGACCAACGATACCGCTCCGCCGCCGCAAACTGCCTCGCAACCTATGCCTTCGGAGCCCTCCCAAGCAAGCACGACGGGCAAACCTGCTGCTTTTAATCCGGAAACTTCGCTGATCCTCCAAGGGGCGTATACAAGCCGCAAGGATGTGGAAGGCATCAGTGTCGGCGGTTTCGCTCAACGTAAAGGGCAGGGGGATGACGACAACAAGCGCGGTTTTAACGTCAATGAAACCGAGCTCATGTTGGCGGCCAACATCGACCCGTACTGGCGTGGGCAGGCCACGCTGTCCGTACTCAACAGTGAAGCGTCTGTAGAAGAAGCCTGGTTCCAGACCACAGCGTTGGGCAATGGGATGGGGATCAAGGTAGGGCGCATCCTGTCGGGTATCGGTTATCTAAACGAGCAGCACGCGCACCAATGGGATTTTTATGACCAACCCCTGATGTACAAGGTGTTGTTTGGCGGAGACAGCTATGCACAGGATGGCATGCAACTGAAATGGCTCGCACCGCTCGACACTTTTGTCGAACTCGGCGTGGAAATTGGGCGGGGGCAGAATTTCCCCGGCGACGACCGCAATATTTCCGGCACTAACAGTCAAGCGCTATTTGCCCATGTTGGAGACGACATCGGCATCTCAAGTAGTTGGCGGGCGGGGTTCTCGTGGCTACACACCCGCGCAGGTGCACGCGAAGGCACTTTCGAGACGATGAGCCAAGATAATGTGTCGGGCACGTTCAACGGGCGCAGTCGGGTATGGATTGCCGATTTCGTCTATAAATGGGCGCCAGATGGCAACCCCGCAAGGCGCAATTTCAAGTTACAGGCCGAATATTTCCGCCGTGCGGAAAATGGAACACTGGCGGTGGACGATGGCGGCAACCTTTACAACAGCCTGTGGCGAACGAGGCAATCCGGCTACTACTTTCAGGGTCTTTACCAGTTCACGCCCAATTGGCGTGCCGGTCTGCGTTATGACCGCCTGAGCAGCGGGAGCCAATCCCTTGGCGATAACCCTGCGGACATCGAAATCATTAATTATCATCCGAGTCGTTTTTCAACGATGATCGATTACAGCTGGAGCGAGTTTTCCAGGCTGCGCCTGCAATGGTCTCGTGACCGCGCCATGCTGGGCGTGACCGACAACCAGATCACGCTGCAATACATAATGAGCTTGGGTAGCCACGGCGCGCACAAGTTTTGAGGAAATCATGATGAAACGCATCCTGGCTCTGCTGTTGCTCTTGTGCGCCCTGCCTGCTGCGGCGACAGTTAAAGTCCTGGCAACCGTCCCGGAATGGGGGGCACTCGTGCGGGAAATTGGTGGCGACCGCGTCGACGTGATGGTGGCCTCCACCGCCATGCAAGACCCGCACCGCATCGAAGCGCGGCCCTCGTTAATTGCACGCGCACGCACTGCCGAATTGATCGTCGCCACTGGGGCTGACCTGGAAATCGGCTGGCTCCCCCTGTTATTGCGGGAATCGGGCAATAACCGCATCCAGTTGGGGCAGCCCGGCTACTTTGAAGCTGCCACAGCCGTGCAACTGCGCGACGTGCCGCAGGTCGTCGACCGCTCGATGGGCGATGTCCACGCGGCAGGCGATCCGCATTTCCAACTCGACCCGCGCAACATCCTGCTCGTCGCAGCAGCGTTGTTTGAGCATTTGGCGCAGGTCGATCCCGCCGGGGCTGCCGCCTACCGCAACAACCTCGACCGCTTCGCCGAACGTTGGCGTGCCGCGATGACGCGATGGGAAGTGGAAGGGGCTGGTCTCAAAGGGCGTACCTTCCTGCAAGTGCATCGCTCGTTCGGCTATCTTGCACACTGGTTGGGGATGGAGGTTCGTGGGGAGCTAGAACCTAAGCCCGGTATCGAACCGGGTAGTGCCCATCTGGGCAGCATCGTGGAAAGCCAACGAAACGCGCCCGCTGCCATGATCCTGCGAGCCGCCTACCAGACTGAGGCTGCCGCACGATGGGTGAGCGAGCGTACCGGCATCCCGGTCGTTACCTTGCCCTTTACCGTGGGCGGGACGCCGCAGGCCACGGATCTATTCGGCTTCTTCGACGATACACTAGCGCGGCTTAAGAGTGCCGTACAGAAACCATGAAACTGTTGGAAGTTCAGCAACTGGCTACCGGCTGGCAACGTCCAGCACATCGCCCGGTCAGTTTTGCAGTGAAGCGCGGTGAAATCCTCGCCCTAGCTGGCTCAAATGGCGCGGGCAAGAGCACCTTGTTGTCAGTGCTGGCCGGATGCGGTGCGCAAGTATTTTCTGGGCATCTCCAACGCGCACCAGCGATTCGGGTCGGATTCCAATCTCAATATCTACCCCCAGTAGAAGGTGTCCCCCTCTCTGGTGTGGAGTTGCTAGCGCTGACTGGTGCCAGCCCTGACGGGTTGCCCCCATGGCTAGCTGCCAGCCTTGACCGGCGGCTGGACAAACTCTCTGGCGGGCAAAGGCAATTCCTTGTGTTCTGGTCGATCCTGCAAGCGGATGCTGACCTCCTGCTCCTGGATGAACCTGGCAACCACTTGGACAAGGCTGGGCTTGCCATTCTGCCATCTGCCCTACGTGCACGGGCAGGGCAGAACGTTGGCATCATCCTGGTGAGTCACGATACGATGTTGACCGAGGACTGCTGTGACCAATTAGTAAACGTGGAACCCTGCGATGACTGAATGGCTCCTGCAATTCGAACTCTTCTGGCGTCCTGCCCTTACCGGCGCGTTGCTGGCGGTTCTGCTACCGCTCCTCGGCCTTACTTTACGTCTGCGTCATGAATACTGGGCAGCGCTAGCCTATGGGCAGCTTGGCGCGGCAGGCGCGCTTGGTGCGCTGGCGCTTGGAGTTCCGCCCCTCCTGGGGGGGCTTACCGTCAGCCTTGCCGCCGCTGGCGCGAAACATCCGCTGGAAAAGCGCCTGCTGACAACTGGGCTCTTTCCCTTGTTGTTTGTCCTCGGTTGGAGCGTCTGCCAACTGTTGACGGCCAACTTGCCCAGCGTGGAGCGCCCCGGTGCGGCGCTTTTCGAGGGGCAACTTTATTTCTCGGGCGTAGAAATGCTTTTTGGCACAGTTCTGGCGCTCATTATCGGGGGCGTTTTCCTGTGGTGCAAAGGCAACGATTTATTGCTGGCATACCTGTACCCGGCTCACTTTCAGGCGCAGGGACATCCTGCCTGGGTGGTGCGAACTGGGTTCGACCTGCTGGTTGCGGCGGTGCTCGCGCTAGCCGTGATGAGCCTGGGCGTTATGGGCGCTTTCGCGCTGATTTTCATTCCACCCTGGCTTGCCTGCGCGTTCTCGCCCCGTTGGCGGGTTGCTCTTGTTGCCGCGTCCATACTGTCCTTCCTGGCCTATACGCTGGCATTTGCGCTTGCACTGATCCATGACCAGCCTTTCGGCTCGATGTTGGCGCTCGTGCTGTGCGTGTCGGCACTGTGCCTGCCGGTTGCTGCGGTTGCACGGCGGGAAGTTCCCCCGGGTTTTGCTGAGGCAGGCAAGAAAAAAGCAGGGGGGTGTTGACACCTGTTGGCAGGTCTGTGATAATGGAGGTCTTTCGCCCCTGGAGCAGCAGAAGGGGCGAAGT
>WQYV01000077.1 GCA_009781085.1 Betaproteobacteria bacterium | reverse complement strand
GTCTGGCGCTGCGCGCCGAGGTGTGCGAGGCCGACGGCTTCACGCCCAACAAGCGCCTGCTCGACAAGATGGTGGATATCGGCCTGCAGGGCGGGCTGGAACATCGGGGCCAGCGCATGGGCCTGGTGCTGGATGTCGGCGGCTACCACAAGAACGTCATCACCCTGGCGCCTTCCCTGCATATCGAGAAGGCAGAAATCGAACTGGCCCTGACGCTGCTCGATCAACTCTTCACGCGGGCAAAACGGGGGTAAACCTTGGGCGGGGGATGGGTTTTCCAGCTAGGCGGATTTTTCCCTCGCGGCACGGGCGACAATGCGGCTGAAGAAATCCACCGAACGGTCGACCAAGATTCCCTTTTCCTGGTCGACCGTCACCATGTGGTAACTGTCGGCGAGGATGACCGTTTCGACCGATCCGGCAAACCGGCGTTGGATGATATGCACGTTGGCGAGGCTGGCAACATCATCTTCGCGTGCGTGGACGGCAATGGCGGGAGCTTGCACGCGATGCAGTTTTTTCTGCACGTCGGCGGCCAGGCGGTAAAACTGTTCCAGCGAGGGCCAGGGGTTGCCGGGCAGTCCGGCGGCCTCGGAATCCCCCGCGTGCATCTTACTGGTAATCGCCTGCCGCAGTCGTTCGTTCTTGATCCCGTAAGGCCAGGTTTCCATGAAACGCTTCTTCCGTCCGAACCCCAAAGCAATGACGAGAGGAAACAGGAAGGTCAGATGCCTGCCCTCCCATGGGATGCTCCAGCCGTCGTAGAAGAAGGTTGTGCCGTAGAGACCCAGCCCATCGACTTTGTCGGGGTGCTCAATGGCGTACTTGATTGCCAGCACCGCACCCATCGAAAGCCCGCCCACGAACAGATGCTTGACTTTTGCACGCAGCGCATCGGCGGCTTGTTCGACGCTGGCAAACCAATCCTTCCAGCCCGTAGCAAGCAAATCCGCCTCGGTTCCGCAGTGCCCGGCCAGACGCACGCACTCGGCCTCAAAACCCGCCGCCTTGAGGCCGCGCGCCACGAAGCGCAGTTCGTTCGGCGTTCCCGTGAGGCCGTGGATCAACAAAACTCCGGCGCTGCCGGGGGAAATTTGAGGCAAAGTCGACATGTTTTTTTCTCTGAAACCGATCCGGTGCATTGCCAAGACAATGCAAACGCAACTGATAATTATATCCGTGACTGTCTTGCGAGGTCATGAACTGTGAGCACGAGCATCCTCATTGCCCTGCTGTGGATCGTCAACCTGATCACCGATACTGGCGGACAATTGGCCTTTAAGGCCGCTGCCATCGAGAACAGGGAGGCGGCGGGGTGGGAACATTGGCGGCATATGTTGCGCCGCCCGTGGATTTATATCGGTGCGGTTTTGTATATTGCCGAATTCTTCGCTTGGCTGGCGTTTCTTTCGACAGTGCCGCTGGCGGAAGGCGTGTTGCTAGGCATGGCTGGCATCGTTACGGTGATGGCGGGGGGGCGGTTATGGTTCAGTGAACACTTCACGCGCCCGCGCATCATCGGCGTCAGCCTGATCCTGGCGGGCGTGGCGCTGGTCGGTTTGGGGGGGATGAGCGCATGAGTTCGCGCACTTTTTTCATTGGTGGCCTGTTGGTGTTGCTCGTTTTCGACACCTTCGCGCAGGTCTGTTTCAAGTACACGGCTCTGGCTGCCGCGCCGCTGACTTTCGACCTGCCGTGGTTGCTGCGCGCCTTGAGTTCACCGTGGGTGTATTGCGCGATCCTCGGCTATCTTGGCGCATTCGTGACCTGGATGACTGTGTTGCGCCGCATCCCCGTCGGCCCGGCATTTGCCGCCACACACCTGGAGGCGGTTGGGGTGATGGTGATTTCCATTCCGCTATTTGGTGAAATTCTTTCCTGGGTGCAATATCTTGGCGCGGCATTGATCCTGGCCGGTGTGTTCTGTCTGGCCTATGGCGAGCGGGGTCACGCGCCGGGGGAAAGCCATTGATGTGGGAATTGCCCCCCACGGCGGGCTTGCCACTTTCGCCGCTGGAACTCCTTGGCGCAAGGGGGGACTTTGCGTGTGCCGCGCAGGATTACGTGGGCACGCCCCACGCCGGGCTGGCCTGTTCCGGCACGGCCTGTTTCGTGCTCATCCTGAGCGCGCTGCATCGCTTGTCCGGACGCCGGACGGTCATCGTCCCGGCCTGGACCTGCCCGCTGGTGGCGCTGGCCGTCGCGCATTGCGGGCTGAAGCTGCGCCTGTGCGATCTGGCCGCCGACAGCCTCGATTTCGACCTGGCGGCGCTCGCTGCCCTGTGCGATGACGACACGCTGGCTATCGTGCCCACGCATCTCGCCGGGCGCGTAGTCGATGTTGCGCCGGCGCGGGAACTTGCGCGCGGCTGCGGCGCCTTCGTCGTCGAGGATGGCGCGCAAGCCTTCGGCGCCCGCCAAGGCGGGCAAAGCGTGGGGCTGGCGGGCGATGCCGGGTTTTTCAGTTTCGCCGCCGGGAAAGGCTTGAGCCTGTATGAGGGCGGCCTGTGGGTGACGTGCGACCCGGCTCTGGCCTCGGCCATCGAGCGGGCGCGCGATGAACTCATCAAGCGGGATGGCCGCCAGGAATTCCGGCGCTGTCTTGAGCTGGCGGCTTACGCGCTGTTTTACCGCCCGCTCTTTTTGCCCTGGGTGTACGGCCGCCCCTTGCGCCGGGCATTGCGTCGCGGCGATCTGGCGGGCGCGGTGGGGGATGTCTTTCCGCCGGAAATTCCGCTGCACCCTGTCAGCGGCTGGCGGCAAGGGGTCGGGCGGCGGGCGCTTTGCCGACTCGCGGCCTTCCATCGGCAAACGGCGGCTCAGGCAAAACACCGCCTTGCCCTGCTCGATCAATTGCCGGGGGTGCGAGTTTTTCGTGACGCAAACGATGAAGAAGGCGTCTGGCCTTGTCTGATGTTGTGCCTGCCGGATCGGCAAAAACGGGATCATGCGCTTGACGCTTTATGGGGCGCGGGTCTGGGGGTGACGCGCATGTTCATTCATGCTTTGCCGGATTATGGCTACCTGCGCCCTTATGTGCCGCAGGATGCCTGTCCCAACGCCCGTGACCTTGCGGCGCGCACGTTGTCCATTACCAACAGCCCGTGGCTGGACGCAGCCGGTTTTGCGCGAATCATGGGCGTGCTGGAACAGGCGGCATGAACACGCCGTGCGGAAAAGAGCCGCAGCCCCCGCCCGTGCCACGCTGGTTGACCGGCGCGGAACCGGCGGCGCTGGTCGATCACTTCATGCGCCATCCGCCGGGAGGCTTCGAGCCGTTCACCTGCGCGACTGGCATGCCCGGTTTCTGGACGATGTTCGATTTGCTCACCACGGCGGATGAGCAACTGCTCGCCCTGATCGGGAAGCTTCCCGGCAACCGGTTTTTGCGACGCGCATTGCGCTGGCGCACCTGTTTCATGGGCAGCACCGTCAGCGAATTTTGCCCGCTGCCGCATGGCGGAGCTGAGGCGCTCGTGCAGGGCATGTTCGTGGCATGGAGCGGGAAAACCGCCCTGCTGCTCGTCAAGGACATTCCCTGCAACGCGCCTTTTCTTGGCGCGGAGGCCAACCGGCTGGCCGACCAACTCGTCGATGCCTGCAAGGCCAATGGGTTTTTCATGGTCGAAGGGCAGGCACTAGCCTGGGTTCCCATCGACTTTGCCGACGAGGGCGCTTATCTGGCGCGACTCTCCGCCAGCCGCCGCCGCGACATCCGGCGCAAGCTGCGCCGCCGCGAGGAAATGCGTATCGAAATCGTCGCCACGGGCGACCCGCGCTTCGCCGAACCGGCTTTCGCGGCAGAACTCTACGCGCAATACCTGGAAGTTTACAATCAGAGCGAAATTCATTTCGACCTGCTGCGCCCGGAATTTTTCGCGGCGGTGCTGCGCGACCCCTCCCTCGACGGGCGCGTCTTCCTCTACCACTGGAAAGACCGGCTGATCGGTTACAACCTCTGTTTCATCCATGACGGCATGCTCGTCGACAAATACATCGGCTTCCGCTACCCGATGGCGCGCGAGTGCAACCTGTATTTCGTGAGTTGGATGGAAAACCTTGCTTTCGCACGGCGCGAGGGCTTGAGTCACTACATCGCGGGCTGGACGGATCCCGCCGTCAAGGCAGCTCTCGGCGCATGCTTCACCCCGACGCGCCATGCCGTATTCGTGCGCAACCCCCTGCTGCGGCCGCTTCTCCGGCGCATTGCCGGACGTTTTGAACCGGATCGGGAATGGCACGGCGGCTCAGGTTCATCACTCCCCTCTTCCCTTGTTGAATTGAGCCAGGAGGAGAAAATTTCCTACCATGCCTGGAAATAACACCTCTTCCCCCTTTGCGGCTCCTTTCGGGCATCCTCTCCCCCAAGGGGCAAGGGAAAACGACTGAGCAGGATATTCTCCAGCGTCACCGCTCGAACATGAGCTTTCCTTCCACAATCGTGTAGTGCACGAGACCTGGTAGTTCAAAGCCAAGGAAGGGAGTGTTTTTGCCTTGGCTTTTGAGGTTGTCGCGGTTGACGGTGAAACGGGCGGCTGGGTCAAAGATGCAAAGGTCGGCACGTGCGCCGGGGGCAAGATACCCGGCCTTGGTGATACCAATGAGCCGCGCGGGTTCGGAGGTGACGCGGCTCAGAGCGTTGACGAGCGGCAGGTTACTTTCTTCAGCCCATTTGAGGGTGAGGGGCAGCAGGAGCTCGAGGCCGGTAGCGCCGGGTTCGGATTCGCTGAAGGGGATGAGCTTGCAGTCGTCGTCGACGGGGGTGTGGTCGGAGCACAGGGCGTTGATGCGGCCTTCGAGCAGCCCTTTTGAGAGAGCCTTAAGGTCTTGTTGGCTGCGCAGCGGCGGGATAAGGTGGCAGTTGGTGTTGAAGTAGCCAATGTCTTGGTCGCACAGATGCAGTTGGTTGATGGAGATGTCGCAGGTGACATCCATTCCCTCCTCACGGGCCTGTTCGATGAGGGTAAGCCCCTCGGCGCTGGAAAGACGGGTGATGTGGAGCCGCGCGCCAGTGGTTTTGGCAAGTTGCAGGTAGGTGAAGAGGGCGACGGTTTCAGCGGCCACAGGGATGCCGGTCAGGCCAAGGCGGCTGGCGGTTTCTCCATCATGGGCATAGCCGCCACGGGCAAGGAAGGGGGCAATGGGTTGAAGCCATACACGAAAGTTGAAAGTGGCTGCGTATTGCATGGCGCGCATGAGCACCATGTTGTCGAGGATGGGAACGTTGGCCTGGGAAAAGGCGAAACATCCAGCTTCGACCAGTTCAGCCATTTCAGAAAGACGTTCCCCTTTGAGGCCGATGGTGAGCGCGCCGATCGGGTAGATGTGGGCACGGTTGAGTTTCTTGGCGCGGTAGCAGAGCATTTCGACGAGACCCGGTTCGTCGAGGGCGGGATCAGTGTCAGGTGGGATGGCGACGCTGGTGACGCCTCCGGTCATGGCGGCTTCCATCTCGGATTCGAGGGTAGCGCGGTATTCAAAACCGGGTTCACGCAGGCGGGCGGCAAGGTCGATGAGCCCGGGGACGACGACGAGGTTCGTAGCATCTAGGGTGCGTGCGGGTTGGAAGCCGTCGGGGGCAGCACCGAGGGCTGCAATTTTTCCGTCGGCAATGAAAACGTCCTGGACGCAATCGGTCTGGCGGACGGGATTGATGACCCGGCCATTGATGATGCGGATGTTCATCGTGTGTTCCTCATTGTCCGGCGAGCATGCACATAACCGCCATGCGCACGGCGATTCCGAAGGTGACTTGCGGCAGGATAACGGCCTGGGCTCCATCAGCAACGGCAGAGTCGATTTCGATGCCACGATTCATCGGCCCAGGGTGCATGACAATGGCGTCCTGCTTCGCAAGTGAAAGTTTCTCGGGAGTCAGCCCCCATACTTTGTAGTATTCCTGCGGGGTGGGTAGCAACGCACCCGCCATGCGTTCGTTTTGCAGCCGCAGCATCATGACGACATCCACGCCGCGCAACCCTTCACGCATGTCGTTGAAGGTGCGCACGCCCATGTTGTCGATGGCGGTGGGCAGGAGCGTCTTGGGAGCGATGACACGCAGGTCGGGGACGCCTAGGGTGGTGAGTACGGCGATTTGCGAACGTGCGACCCGCGAGTGCAGCACGTCGCCAACGATGGCGACGGAAAGCTGGGTGAAGTCGTGCTTGTAGTGACGGATCGTGTACATGTCCAACAGACCCTGGGTGGGGTGGGCATGTCGTCCGTCCCCGGCGTTGACGACGTGGACGTGGTCGCGACCCGTGGCCAGGAGGTGTTGGGCGATGAGTACTGGCGCTCCGCTGGCGGAGTGGCGTACCACGAACATATCAGCGTTCATCGCGCAGAGGTTATCGATGGTGTCGAGTAGGCTCTCGCCCTTGGCGGTGGAACTGGTAGAAACATTGAGGTTGACAACGTCGGCGGTCAGCCGCTTGGCCGCAATCTCGAAAGTGGTGCGGGTACGGGTGGAGTTTTCGAAGAATAGGTTGAAGATGCTTTTGCCGCGCAGCAGGGGGAGTTTTTTGACCTCGCGTTCGGCCACTTCGGTAAAGGGGGCTGCGTTATCGAGGATGCTATTGATGATTTCGCGTGGCAGTCCGTCTAGGGTGAGCAGGTGTTGCAGCTCACCATGCCTGTTGATCTGTGGGTTACGCATGGATCAACCTCAAGGTCAGGTTGCCGTTTTCCGTCTGTTCCAATTGCAGGTTCTGCGAGGCGGGCAGCGGTTCGGGCAGGGTGTGGGCACAGTAGCGGGCAGCGATAGGCAGCTCACGTCCGCCACGATCGATGAGTACAGCCAGTTCGACGCTGGCTGGTCGGCCAAAGTCAAAGATTTCGTTGAGAGCGGCACGGGTAGTGCGCCCGGTGTAGAGTACATCGTCGACGAGAATGACGGGGGCGTTTTCGATGGAAAACGGGATGCTGGTGCGCTGTGGGCTGGCATGAAGCCCTTTTGCACCATAGTCGTCACGGTAGAAGGAGATGTCGATGGCTCCGGAGGGCTGCCGAAGTTCGAGCAGGACATTCAGTCGGCGTGCGAGCCATTCGCCGCCGGTGCGGATGCCGATGAGAACGGTATTCGGCTGAAGGTGAGGACGGATTTGCTCGGCCAGTTGGTGGCAGAGGGTTTCTGCATCAGGAAGTTGCATGGCGAAGGGTATCCAGGAAGTGTTGCAGAATGAATTGTGCCGCAACGGCATCAAGTTTTTTCTTGCGTACCTGCCAGTTTCTCACGCCTACGCCGCGTAAGCTATAGTCGGCCTCAACCGAACTGAACCGTTCATCGGCGAGATGCACAGGCAAGCGAAAGCGGCCATGTAACCGATCGGCAAAACGCCGACAGTGGGGTTCGAGTGCGTGTTCGCCTTCGCCACTGAGCGGGCGTGGTAGGCCGACAACGAGGGCGACAGGTTGCCATTCTTCGATCAGGCGGGCGATGGCGTTAAGGCGTGCTGCACTGGATTTGAGAGCAATGGTAGCGAGCGGGTTGGTAAGGCCGGTTTCAATCTCACCAGTGGCGATGCCGATGCGGGCAAGGCCGAAATCAAAACCGAGAAGGCAACCGCGTGTGGGTAGGTAGGGGAAAGAGGTTATCGTGGCCGGTGTGCCCTCAGGCATGCCCGGCAACCTCGCTGATTTGGGTGAGGTCGATGCCGAGTTTTTGCACGGCGGCCGCCAAACGAGCCTCAGGCGGCATGCCAAAGACGATGGACATGTCAGCGGGGACGGTAAGCCAGGCGTTGTCGACGAGTTCCTGTTCAAGCTGGCCTGCCGTCCAGGCGGCAAAGCCAAGGCTGACGAGCACTTCATGCGGTTCGCCCTCGCTACCAATGGATTGCAAGATGTCGCGGCTGCTGGTGAGACCCACTTCATCATTGACGCGCAACGTGGAGTGCCAATCACCACTTGGGCGATGGAGGACGAAACCCCGGTCGGTCTGTACCGGCCCGCCGAAGTAGACAGGCTGCGAGGTGAAAATATGTGAATCGAGTTTGAGCTCCACGCGCTCGAACAGCGTACCCAATGTCATGTCAAGCGGGCGGTTGACAATGACACCAAGCGCACCTTGGGCATTATGCTCGGCGATGTAGGTGAGGGTGCGAGCGAAATGCGGATCGGCCATGTGAGGCATGGCGACCAGGAAGTGGTGCGTGAGGTTGTTTGGAACGGTATCCATATGCACATTCTACGCTACCTGGATCGGTTGCGCGGTGTGCGAATTGAAACGATGCACGCACATATGGCTGTTGTGGCGTCACAATGTCATGCGCGGGGGACGTAACTGGCAATCAGGTTAAGTAGTTCTTCTTCCTGGTAAGGTTTGCCAAGGTAATGGTTTGCACCAATCTCCATTGCGTAGTCGCGGTGTTTGTCGGCCAATCGTGAGGTAATCATGATGATTGGTACGTTCCTTAGCCTGACATCGGCACGGATGTTACGGACGAGGGCGAAACCGTCCATGCGCGGCATCTCGATGTCGGAAAGAATCACGTCAGGCGTGTTATCGATCAGCGATTCAATGGCATCGACGCCATCCTTGGCTGTGATGACACGATAGCCTTCACGCTCCAGCAAGCGACTGGTGATCTTGCGCACGGTCAGCGAGTCGTCGACGACCATGATCGTTGGTTCATCTAGGGTTTCCGGCTCCAATACGGCTTCGACCACTTGCGGCAATACTGCTCCGGGAACCCTGCTTTTCTGGGCATAGCCGATCTCGCGGCTAACCATCGCGACAGGGTTGATGATGAGCACGATTTCGCCGTTACCGAGTACGGTGGCTCCCGACATACCAACGATGCGTGACAGTTGCGGGCCGGCGTTCTTGACGATGATTTCCTGCTGGCCGCGCAGGGCATCTACATGCAGGGCTAGAATCTGTGCGCCGGAATGCAGCAGCAGAACCCAGCTATAACGGCCAATTTCCGGTCGGGCCGAGGGGTTACCAAGCAGGTTCGGCAGATAGCGATAGCTGTATCGCTGGCCAAGCCACTCGATGCTGCCTTCTGCCCGCAAACGTTCAATGGCATCGGCCTTCAACTCCATGATCTGCGAGATCATGCTGGCCGGAACCGCGTAGTGTTGAGTACCTGAACGAACCAGCAGGGCTTGGGTGACGGCCAAGGTGAGCGGCAGGTAGATGCTGAATGTCGTCCCCACGTCGGGGGTGGAAGAGACATCGACGCGCCCACCGACTGCGGCAGTTTCAGCCTTCACCACGTCCATGCCAACCCCGCGGCCGGAAACGGCCGTCACTTTTTCGGCGGTTGTGAAACCAGGGAGAAAAATCATATTGGCGAGCCGCCGTTCGTCGGCAAACTCGCCAGGCCCGAGCAGGCCATGTTCGCGTGCGCGTTCGGCGATGCGCTCGAAATTCAGCCCCGATCCGTCATCAGCCAGTTCAATGATGATTTCATTGCCTTCCTGACGCGTCGTAAGCGTGATCTGGCCGATTTCAGGTTTTCCTTTAGCACGGCGCAATTCCGGGGGCTCGATACCGTGTGCCAGCGAATTGCGCAACAGGTGTTCGAGCGGCGCAACGATGTGGTCGAGCACGCTACGGTCGATTTCAATGCCACCACCGCGCAGGTCGAGGTTGGCGCGCTTACCGAGATCCCTGGCGCTTCGGCGCACGATGCGGTACAGGCGCACGGCGAGGCTGTCGAACGGAACCATGCGAACCTGCATCAGTGCCTGTTGCAGTTCGCGGGTGGTGCGTGCCTGGCTGTGGAGGGCGAAGTCGGCACTGTCGAGGTTTTTTAGCAGGTTTTGCTGTACCGTGGTAACGTCGTTGACGCTTTCGGCCATCATCCGCGTGAGTTCCTGGAGGCGGGTGTAGCGATCCATCTCTAGCGGGTCAAATTCGGCATGGCTCTTTTCAGCCTGCGCGATGCGGGTCTGCATCTGTACGTCGGCCTGGATTTCGACTTCGCGCAACTGGTTACGCAGGCGGATGACGTTTTCGGTGAGGTCGAGCAGGCTTTGACGCAACTGGCGTAATTCGCCTTCGATCCGGGTACGAGCCACGCCAATTTCACCAGCATCATTGACGAAACCGTCTACCAAATCCGCACGCACACGCAGGGCAGCACTAAGAGCCTCGCTCTCAGTGGTTGGTGCATGGGGGGTGGCTGCAACGTGAGGCTTTATCTCCGGCAGAGGCGTCACAGCGACGGGGAGGTTGGCTATTCCAGCAAGCTTCCTGTGTGTGGGCTTGTCGGTGGCGGCAGTAAGTTGGACAGGCAACTCGCCCGTTGACTCGGCTACAGTTTCGATTGCAGGCTCTGGCGTTTCAGGAACCGAGCCTTGCGCCAGCGTGGCGACCATCTGCTCGATGCCATCCAGCGCGGAAGCGATTTCGTCGACGAGGGCAGTAATATCGTCCCCGGCACTGAGTGCCGACTCAACACGGGATTCAAGCTGATGTACCCGGTTGCCCAGGATCATCGCCCCGGCCATCCTCGCACTGCCTTTGAGGGTGTGTAGTTGCCGTTTTACGAGCATGGGATGCTCGGTATTGACGAGGTCGTCGTTCCAGGCGCGCAGGGTGATGTGTAACTCGTTGATCAGTTCCCCAGCTTCTTCAAGGAAGATCGGAAGCAGTTGTTCGTCGATTTCGTCGTGGACAGATGGTAGGGCGCTTGCCGTCGGGGAGATCGGTTTCGATGCAGTTCCAGATTTGACGGTTGCAACGGCTTCAGGAAAAACCTTCGCCACGGTTTCGGCAATGGCCTTGTCGTCAGATTGCTGGGTTGCGTCGGTTGGTCGTTTGTGGCCGATTCCATCAAGTTGCCCGATCAGTTCCGGCGTTTCTAGCGGCATGTGCAGGCCAATGACCGTGGTCAGCATGCTGTCTAGCGTATTGGCGCAGGTCTTGAACAAGGCCAGTTCGTTGACCGTTGGCGGGCGATTCAGGTCGTGGATGCGTTGCTGCGCCAGTTCCAGGGCCTTGCCAAGCGTATAGAGAGGGGTACAGCGCGCAGTGCCTGAAATACCCGCGCATGAGTGCGCGGCACGCAAGGAGGCTTCCGGCAGCAGCAGCGTAGGGTTGTCGGCGAGATGGTCGAATTCCTGGTGCAGCGTGAAGATGTGCGTTTGGGCTTCGGCCACGTAGAGCTCAAACAACGTTCGCGATACTTCGATGTTGTCGATATAGAGTGTGTCGGAATCAGGTTCAGAATCGAATAGCGGTTCTTCAGCGGCAGGCTCGGTTTGGATATCCTCAGGCGGAAAGTCAGGGTCTTGATACAGTTCAAGGAAACCTTCGGCCTCATAAGCACTTGCACTTGCCTCGTCATCTGTTATAAGAGGTTCGTCCGGCGGTACGTATTCGAACGGTTCCTGCCCGTCTTCATCGGAGGACGTTTGGGTCGCCTCGGCCTCGGGAATTTCCCCATACAGTTCCCGGAAGTTTTTGGCTTCATAGATGCTTGTTCTGCTCACCCTGTCATTTGTTACAGGGGGCGGTTCCGGCACGTGCTCATCAGGTTCCCTGGATACCCTAGGGGTAAACTCAGGAGCCTTGCCCCTGGATGGGCCGAGGTCGAATTCAATGAGCGTCTTATCCTTGTGCTCGGATGTCCCAAGGTCGAATTCGAGTGTTTTGTTCTCGGATGTTTCAGCTTCAATATCCTGTTTTTCAAAGCTTGGTTTTTTAGGGCTATCGAGATTGAAGCCACCGAGCTTTTCGACAGGCTCAAATATGAACGGCGAAAAGTCGAAAGGCTCGAATTTGGGCACGGCTGGCCGCTTGGGTTTACCAGGTATGGGTGGTTTTTCCGCTTTGGGGAAGAAGGTTTCGGACGCAATGGTTCCGGTATGGCTTTCTTCCTCAGCCGTTCCGGATTCATCGTGTAGGACGGTATCGGTGTCGTCAACAAACCCGTATGCTGTCTCTCCAAGTACGGATTGGGTAAGAGCGAAGTCTTGCCCTTTGGTTTCCGACACCTCGGCTTTTGGTTCCTCAACTTCGGGTTCCTCGGCTTGCTGGATATCGGAGCCGAAAGAGTCGGACGGGGGTTCGGGCAAGCTTTCCGGTTTGTGGGCAGCTTGTTCGGGGACAGTTTCGGATGTGGCTTCAGGTTCAGCCGTGCTGGCCGGT
>WQYV01000076.1 GCA_009781085.1 Betaproteobacteria bacterium | reverse complement strand
TTGATATGGGGGGGGCACGCTGCAAACTGCGTAAATTCCCCGGTCGTGAGATTGCGCCCTTGAACGATAAAGAAATCGTCGGGTATTGTAGTGATAAGCTGTCATTATTTAAGGATTTAGAGAAATACGAGGTTGCATTCTCGCCCGATGGAAAATATTTTGTGTTCGCCTTCGAGCACAACTTTCGCGTCTACCGCGTGGAACCTTTTCAACTTGAGCTTGAAGGAAAAACGATCGGTAATATTTTGAAAATCAAATTATCCGAAAACGGCATGCTCGCTACTGACGACAGTAAAGGGTTTGTCCGCGTTTGGGATATCGTGGAAAAACGAATTGTTGGGCAGCACAGGTATTATGACCCAGGTGATAAGGATAGTGAGGCTTCGCTAGTATCAATGTTGTTCCATCCAAATGGTGATAAATTTTATGTAATTCATGATCATCTAAACGTTTTTCAACTTCCGAAACGCGCTACGGAATAAAACTTGCCATGTGCATCGCCGGGAACAGCGATCCATTCAACACGAACGGTTGAAGGGTGAAAACCGGAAAACCGTGGACTTGCATGGCATTAGCATATTTCCGATTGTGAGGTTGCGGGTACCGTCAATAGGGTTCAAACCTCTAAATTGGCAATGCGTGAACTGGCCAGTGACAGCCGGGTGGCCAACACGGTGAGGAAAGCCTGGTAAAAATGCATCCGGCAGGCTTCGGAGGCGCGTTCGAGAGCCTGTCCGTTGATCGTGATGAGCCGCACTACGGACGTCGCCTCGACCGAAGCGGACCGTACGCCCTTGCCTGCGGAGAACAGGGCAATTTCGCCGAAACAGTCCCCAGGGGTAAGTACGTCGAGCAGGGTGCGGTTTCTTTTGACCCTGGCCTCGCCTTCAACCAGAAAGCAAAAGTGGTCGCCCGCTTCGCCTTCTTTGAGGATGACTGTGCCAGGCTGAAATAGATCCCACTGCGAAAAACCGATGGTTTCCCACAGTTCGGCATCGGAAAATTTGTTGAAAAAGGGCAACGTCCGCAGGAAGCGGAATTTTTCAGTTTCAGGCAGTGCTGGCTGGTCGGGTTTCAGGACGCAGTTGCGGAAGGCAAGCGTGAGGTCGTGCGAGAATTCAGTCCAGCTCTGATAACGGCGCTCGACATCCTTTTCCATCGCACGGCGCACGATGATTTCGAGCGCCTCGGGAAGGTCCTGCCGGTATTCGGCAATTGCGGGCGGTGCTTCGTTGGCAATGCGGTAGACGAGGGTGTAGTTATTGTCGCTTTCAAACGGCAGGTGCCCGGTCAGCAACTGGTACATCACCACGCCGAGCGAGTAAATGTCCGAGCGGTGGTCGATCTGCATTTCGCGCACTTGTTGCGGCGACATGTATGCGGGCGAGCCGAGGTTGGCGATTTGCGTGACTTCGCCCGTCGCCTGGAAGGCCGCGCCGAAATCCGAGATACGGATGTCGCTGCCCTCCGCCGTAGAGAGCAGGATGTTGGCGGGTTTGATGTCGCGGTGGGTGATGCCCTCGTGAAAAGCGTAATCAAGCGCCCTTGTGCATTTAAAGATGATTTCAATGACGCGCTCGAACGGAGCCAGCCTGCCGGGCTGTGCCAGCGGTTCCAGGGTCCCGCCAGGAACGTATTCCATTGCTACATAGGCATTGTCTGCATCGACGACCGCATCGTAGATTTGAATGATGTGCGGGTGCTTGATTTTGCCCGCGAGCGATGCTTCGTTGATCAGGAGTTGCCGGAACAGGCGGCCACGATGGGGAGGTTTGAAAAAGGCGGGTTCGATCCGTTTGACCGCGACTTCTCGCCGGTTGAATGGGTCCCAGCCCAGATAGACACTGCTTGTTGCCCCTTCTCCAAGCAGGCGGCGGATTTCGTATTTGCCGATCCGCTCCAGGAGCATCATGTTCCTTTTTGCTCGCCCAACTCGTTGCGGGCGCGGGCAATGGCCGCACGTACCGTATCGGGAGCCGTACCGCCGGGATGGGTGCGTGCGCAAAGCGAGCCTTCGATAGAGATGGCCGTGAGCGCGTCTTTAGCCAGCCGTTCGGCTGCGCCGGGCACTTGGGTAAGCGCCATCCGCAGTTCGTCGAGGTTCAGGCGGGAAAGGTCGAGCCCGCGTATTTCGGCGGCCCGTACCGCCAGTGCCACGGCTTCGTGCGCGTCGCGGAAGGGCAGGCCTTTTTTTACCAGATAATCGGCAAGGTCGGTGGCGGTGGCATGACCCTGCGCAAGCGCCGCACGCATGTTGTTGGGTTTAACCCGAATGCCGCCGATCATGTCGGCGTAGATACGCAGGGTGTCAGTCACGGTGTCTGCCGTGTCGAACAGCGGTTCCTTGTCTTCCTGGTTGTCCTTGTTATAGGCCAGCGATTGGCCTTTCATGAGGGTGAGCAGCGCTATGAGATGGCCGTTGATGCGCCCAGTTTTGCCGCGCACAAGTTCGGGTACATCGGGGTTTTTTTTTTGCGGCATGATCGAGGAGCCGGTACAGAAGCGGTCGGCAAGGTCGATGAAGCCGACACGCGGGCTCATCCACAGAATGATTTCTTCCGACAGCCGGGACAGGTGCGTCATCAGCAGCGCGCTAGCCGCGCAAAATTCGATGGCAAAGTCGCGGTCGCTCACAGCGTCCAACGAATTGCGGCAGATTTCATCGAAACCCAGTTCGGCGGCAACCGATTCACGATCGATTGGGTAGGTGGTTCCGGCCAATGCCGCTGCGCCCAACGGCAAGTAGTTCATGCGGCGGCGGCAGTCTGTGAAGCGCTCGAAGTCCCGGCGGGTCATCTCGTAATAGGCGAGCAGGTGGTGGCCGAACGTTACCGGCTGCGCGACCTGGAGATGCGTGAAACCGGGCATCGGTAGGTCGGCGTGCACTTCTGCCATGTCGAGCAGGCTGTGCTGGAAGACAATGATAAGTTCGAGGATGTGGTCGATGGCCTCCCGCAGCCACAGGCGGATGTCGGTTGCCACTTGATCGTTGCGGCTGCGCCCCGTGTGCAGGCGCTTACCCGCGTCACCCACGAGCGCGGTCAAGCGTTTTTCGATGTTGAGGTGGACATCCTCGTCATCAAGGTTCCATTGAAATTCCCCACGTTCGATTTCGTCTGCGATTTGTGCCATGCCGTGTTCGATGGCGGCAAGGTCACTCTCGGAGAGTATCTTCTGCCGGGTGAGCATCCGCGCATGGGCAAGCGACCCTTGGATGTCTTGCGCAGCCATGCGGCAGTCGAAAAAAACCGAAGCAGTATAGCGTTTGACCAGTTCCGATACGGGTTCGTTGAAACGTCCGGACCAGGTTTTCATGGATTCGGGGGGCGGGGTGGGCTTGGCGGTCATGGCGGGGAATAAGGGTTTTCGCGTTCTATATGGGCGGTTTCAGATGATATCCAGGTCAGAGAAGGAAGCAAGTCTATCAAGTCCACCAGTATCGGACGATATGAAAAAAGATCGGTGCGGAGAAACTTATCGAATCGACGCGGTCAAGCATCCCGCCGTGGCCTTCGATCATATGCCCCCAATCCTTGATGCCGCGGTCGCGCTTGATGGCCGAGAGTACAAGGCCCCCGAAAAACCCAAGTATGTTGACTGTGAGCGCGATCAACGCGGCTTGCCACCAGGTAAATGGCGTAACCCACCAGAGCGCAGCCCCCACGGCGGTCGAAGTCAGCACGCCGCCGATGAGCCCTTCCAGTGTTTTTGAGGGGGAAATTTCCGGGACGAGCTTGCGGCGCCCCAAAAGTTTACCCCACACATACTGGAACACGTCGCTCGATTGGACGGTAAGCAGCAGGAAGACAATCAACTGTGAATTGCGCCCGGTGAAACCGGGAATATTGAGCGACAGCAGCGCGGGGACATGCGAGAGGCAATAGACGCAAATCATCAGCCCCCATTGCACCTTGGCGGCACGTTCGAGGAAGCGCGTCGTGTCCGCACCAAGCGTCGATGAGATGGGAAGCAGCAGGAAGGCATAGACGGGAATCAGGATCGAGAACAGGCCATACCAATTGATGCCAATCAGCCCGTATTGCAGGGGCAGGAAAAAGAAAAAGCACCAGAGAAGCACCCGGTAGTCGCCCCGCCGGGTGTAGGTCACCGAGATGTACTCCCGCAGCGCCTGGAAGGAAATGAAAGCGAAGAGCAGGACGACCGCCGTATCCCCGATGCAGAACGCCAGCGCTAGGATGAGCACCATGACCCACCATGCGTTGATACGGGCGTTCAGGTTGATGATGACTGGGTTCGTCCGTCCCCCGGCCAGGCATGCGCGCAGGACGAGGCCGATGATGCTGGCAACGAACAGGCTGCCAGCGAGGCCAGCCAGGACGAATAGCAAGGGGGAATTTTCCAGGGCGGTCATGGTTGATTTACTCGGCAGGTTCCAGGGCGAGCAGGGCATTCCGGCAACGGTCGATGAAATCGGCGCGGGGTTCGCCGGGTTCAAGTGTGACCGGCTCGCCTATCGTCACTGTACACAAGAGCGGCACGACCAGTATCCCTCCCTTGGGCAGGGCACGCCCGAGGTTTTCGATCCAAACCGGGACGAATTCGGTCTCAGGGCGTTTCTTGGCCAAGTGGTGGATACCCGGCTTGAAGGGCAGGATGCCATCGCCCTGGTTACGTGTGCCTTCGGGAAACACGATCAGCGACTCGCCCGCTTCGAGCGGCCCGTGCATGGCTCCGATGGGGTCATCGCCATGCTCCACGTGCCGGTTGATGAGCACGCCGCGAAATACGCGCTCGATCAGGTAACGCCGAAACGAACCGGCGAGCCAGTAGTCAGCTGCCGCAATTGGCCGGGTGACGGCTCTGAGCGCTGGCGGCAGTATCGCCCAGATGAGAATGAAATCGCCGTGGCTGCGGTGGTTGGCGTAATAGACCCGCGCCCGCGCTTCAGGCTGCGTGCCGCGCCAAGTCGCCCGTGCGCCGGTCAGTATCCTGGAGGCAATGCAGAAAACGGATGCCAAGGCTTTCTCAAGCATGATTGGATCCCCACAACAAGCCAGCCATCAATACCAAAAGAGTCAACATCTGTCCAAGCAAAGCGGCGATCTGGAGCAAGTGCAGGCGTCGCGTTCCCATTACGCGGTCAAGCATGGGTCGGCTGGCATTTGCTGGGACGCTCTTCTTCAACAGCGTCCCCAAGACGGTGTCGAACGTGCGTTGCGCTTGCCCGCACTCATCGTCCCGTAGCCGTGCCCATGTGGCGAAAACCTGCCGGTCGAAGGCAAGGCGCCACGCCAAATAGGATTGGCAGCCTGCCAACGCGAGGCTAACAATGAGCAGCGGAAAAACCATGCTGATGCCGCCGATACTCAAGGGAGCCAACAAGCCCGTGATAAAGGCGAGCAATAACAACGTAAGGCTCCAGGAGTGAGGCCGGGCAGCGGCCTCGCACACCGAAAGCCCCACCAGCGCCAAGGCATGGGCGGAAACGGTTCCGTTGGACAGAGGTTCCGGCTTATCCGGCGGTCTGGCGGTCATTGCGAAATAGCCCTTCACAAAATTCTTCGAGGCACGCGATGCTGTTTTGGTTAATGACTATGTGCGGGCGCGCTTGCCGGACCTGCTTTACGGCGTCCTGGACGGTGGCGGCCCCACCCATCGCGGAACACAGCCAGGCCGCCACGACACTGGCGCTGCGCGACACGCCCAAGGCACAGGCGACCCATATTTCACACCCCGGGTTGGCGCGTTTCAGGGCGGCCAGCCGCTGCATGGCTTCCGGCAGGTCACCGCCCGATCGGGACGATGCCGGGACAGGCGCGAGGTCGAGACAGGGCATGCCGTCGTAGGCAGCCCCGGCGGGCAATTGAGGCGCGAGCAATTCGGCGGTCAGGTCGAACAACACGGCCTTGCCTTTGCGCTGCCTTGCCCAGACGGCGAATTCACGCGCAGTGGGAAGCCTTCCAAGCCAGATGCCGTCGCCTACCGGGCTGGGGTCGGGATACCGCCGCGTCCAGAGCCGCGAGTTGATCCAGGCTCCCAATGTATAGGGCGCGAAAAGCCATTTCGCCGCGATCGAATGCTGCCCGCCCTGTTTCTGAAATCCCGCCGCGCCGGCCCAGGCGTAGTTGAAAGCGACGAGCGCTAGGGCAAGCGCCGGCCAGCAGAGAAAGAGGCCGATGCCGCCCAGCGCGATGGCGGTGGCAAGAAACAGCGCGGCTCCAAGGAAATAGTGCAAGGCCAGCCTTGGGCGGCGCGCCGTGGCTTTCTTCAAGGGAGTTTCGCCTTCCTCCGGCCAGAGCCAGAGGCAGAAGAGCCCCACGGCGAGCCCTGTCGGCACATCGATGAAATGGTGCTGCCAGGTGGTAAGCACCGAAAGGCCGATCAACAACGCCCAAGCATGGATCAACCCCCGCGTGGCGCGCATGGCCATAAATGTGGCGAATTGCCGCCAGATGATGACGAGCAGGGCAATGTGCAGCGAAGGGGCCTGGTTGTAAGGCAAATCGAAACTCGTCAGCGCGTCGAAAAGCATGCCGGATACCCCCTCAAGGGTCGGACGGTCGAATGCAAACCGTAACGGCCACAGGAAGAAACAGGCCACGCAGACCAACTGCGCGCTCAGCAGCCGCAGAGCGAGGCAGTTGGTGGCCGCTTTGTTGCGGCAGCAGAGAAACGTAAGGCCGTAGAGCAGGTCGATCGACCAATATGGGATGATCGTCCAGGGCCACAATGGGATATTGCGCTCCCAGCCGAAAACCAGGCTCCCTACGCCGGATGCGGCGTCTATCCGGGCTGCATGCTGATTGGCGAAACCGTAGGTGAGAAAGAAAAACGGCCCGAGAAAGAGAAGCCACAGCACACCGCGCACTGTGGCTTTGCGCAACCAGCGGGAGTCTTCTGCCGTTGCCCCGGCAACGTTCATTTACCCGTCCGCCGTGCAAGCGACACGCTGAAAATCCCCCACTCGTCGATCCTTTGCGTGATTTTCTCGAACCCGGCCTCCCGCACCAGTTGGTCCATCTCGGCCTGCGTCCTGCGCCGCATCACCCAGGGCACGCCGTCCCGGTGGCTCGTGAGGGCACGGGCGATCATTTCGAGCTGCGGGTGCCAGGGCTGGCCGGTATAGATCAGGTAACCGTTTTTCTCGATGGCGCCATGCAGGCCGGCGAGGGAAGCCGCGAGCATGTCGTTATCGGGGAAAAGCTCATACAAGCCGGAGACGATGCCCACTGTAGCCTTTGGGGTGATGGCCGCAAGGTTTTTGCAGTCAAATGCGTCCCCTTTCTCGAAATGGGCAATGTTTTGCAGGCCCCGTTCCGCAATCAGGGCGCGGCCTTTTTCGACGTTCAGTTCGCTGAAATCGCGTAATAAGATGGCGTCCGGGCGCATACCGTATTGCAGCGCGTCGAGTACATAACGGCCATGCCCGGCGGCAATGTCCAGGATGCGCACGGGGCGTTTTTCCTGTTCCAGGCCATTCATCACTTTTTTCAGAATTTCTTCGAGATGGAACTTGCGCTGACGGATGCCGCGCCAACCGATGGCGTTGAGATAGGCACGGTCAATGGCTCGTCCGAGGAAACCTTTTCCAGAAGGCGTGTTGCGGTAGATGTAGTCGAGCGTACTGCCAGAATCGAACCCAGTCGCATGCCCGAGCCTGACGCCATCGGACAGATGCCCCGCGAGCTTCAGGAGGAACTTGTAGGTGCCCCAGTAAAGCCCCTTGGCCGAGAGGGGAGGAAATGGCACGGACAGCTCCTTGGCTTCCTCGAACGTGTGCCCGTGTTTGTGCTCATCGCGCAGGCTGGGACGGTTGGGCGGCGCGGCGAACTGGCGCAGGATGAAATCGCGCGCCTTGCCGACTGCGTCGGCCCGATATTTTTCGCCCAGGGTGTCATGATAGAAACCCGGCAGCACATGCCTTTCCTTTTCCGTTGTGCCCAGGCGCGCGAAAAACGCATGTTGCGGCCAATGGTGCACCACCCAGTCGTCGCCGGAAATCAGCAACTGGGTCGGGATGGTGATCGCCGCCGCATCCGATACCACCCGTTCGGCGGCTTCATAGAGGCCGAGCAGGATGTTGACCGAAATGGCACGACTGATGAGCGGGTCGGCATCGAAAGATTTCTGGCGTTCTGGGTCGTGCGTCAGGTACTTCGATTTGACGTAGCTATTGACGAAGAAATTGCCACGCAGGGCACGCAAAAGCCGCAGGCCGGGGCGGGCGAAAGGTACATAGAGTTTGACCTTGAAGGCTGGCGATGCAAGTATCTGGCAGCGGATACCCGGCGCGTAGTCGTGCGCCCAGGCGCTTGCCAGCACTGCCCCAACGCTTTGCGCGACCACGGCAATGTCGGATTCCTGAAGGCCAAAGGTGTTGCAGAGGTGTTCGACAAAAGACTGGATATCGCGCACCGAATGCCCAAGGCTGGGCGAATCGCCCCGCACGCCGGGCGATAGGCCATGGCCTCGTGCGTCCCAGGCGTAAAAATCGTAATCGGGCAGGTCCAGTTCATCGACCAGATGCGCCATGCGCCCACCATGCTCGTGGCCGCGATGAAAAAGCAGGATCGCGCCGCGCCGCGCTGGGGTGGTGGCAGGCCAGCGGCGGTAAAAGAGCTGGACGCCATCATGTGTGGCGAAATTGAGGTTTTCCGCGGTGCGGGTCATGGATGTCTCCTTGACGAATTTGAAATGGCGGCCAAGCCGCTACGGACGCGGTTGAAGATATTGAGGAGGATGCAAAGCGGCACGGCGACGGCCATGACCCAAAAAACCCAATCCGGCAACTTGCCGTTGGCCAGCCCTGCCCAAAGGCCCAGGGCACCGAACAGGAAAGCCCGGTCGCTCTTGCCCATCGGGCCGTTGTACTGGCGCGGCGCGCCGACCATCGGCCCGAGCGCGCCAGTCATCTCCGAGGCCACGGACAGCACGATGACGAGGCACACGGTTTGCCAGCCAAACGGAGCGACCCACACGAAAGGCAGATAGAGCGCGGTATCCGAGGCGACATCCGTCAGTTCGTTGAGATAGGCACCAAGTGGCGTTTTTTGCCCAAATTCGCGTGCAAGCATCCCGTCGACGGCATTCAGGGCCATACGCAGGAACATCCAGAACGGTACGAGTAGGAACCATGTGGGGCTGTCGCGCCCGACGGTGCAAAGCCAGCCCCCGATGAGCATCGAGATGGCCATTGCCAGGACCGTCACTGCGTTGGCGGTCGCGCCAGCCACCGCAAGGCGGCGTACCAGCGGGCGCAGCAGCCCTTGAAAAGAGGGTTTCAGTTGGTAGATGGAGATCATGAAGTGGGAAAAAGAAAGACATGCACATGGAAGGGAGGCCGGGTCAAGGCGTGCGACAGGACGCATGCAAGCAAGCAGGACATGGACTTTACAAGGGTAAAACTTTTCATAACTATGATTTTCGACATGTTTGATTTAAAAAAATTGAACTTAAGCCTCCCGGTTCTTCCGGCCAGGATTGTACCCGCTACATGTTCAGTAATTCTGCCGCACATAGTCGGGCACGTTGCCAAGCGTTTCTTCCAGTCAGTGCCGGTTGATCCAGAACTAGACTTCCTTGCCGGCCTTTTCCGAGCACAGCACGCCTATCAGCGCGATGTTCTTTCAATGCGGTGGCTACTACAGCCCTTCCGGTTCCCGCACCCTTTGGCAAGGTTCGCTGCCAGATCAGAATTGGGTTTTTACAATGCGCAAAAATTTTGACATCCCTTGCCAAGGCTCATAGACTTTCTGTTGCGTGTTCACAATAAGGGATTCAAAGCGGACGAGCTAAGTCATTATGCATTTGGTCAACGTAAACACAAAATACCTGAAGAAAGAATTCATTGAATTATATTACAAGGTTTACGCCCGGTATCAGGCCAACCGGGATAACTTCAACTATACTACTGTCAACTTTTTATACAGAAAGGATTCCTTCAGCCGGAACTGCCAGATAGAGCCCGTATTGGTTTCTGACAGGGGGCATTTTGTTGCCAGGGCTATTTTGCTGCACCACCCGCATATGGATGCCCTGCAACTGGGTTGTTTTGAAGCCTTACCCGGCCAGCACGAGGCGGTGGATTTGCTTTTGGAGTGTGCCTCGCGCTTGGCGGGAGAGTGGGGAACTGGCAGGGTGATAATCGGAATGAATGGCCATCTCACCTATGGGGTCGGTTTCTTGAAGGATCGCCAGGATCTGCCAGCCGTTTTCTCCGGCATCTATAGCCCAGAGTATTATCCTGATTTTTTCTCCGGACGCGGCTTTATTGAGCACACCTTGACTACTTATTACGCCAATACCGCAACTTTTGATCCACCAGAAAAGTTGCTTGGTAAAGCTTATTCCAGTATATCCTACCGTTTCATCCGTTTAAATGACCTGAAAAGGGAGATGGTAATCTTAGGCGATTTGTTCAATAAAACCTTAGATAAAACACGCTTTTATTTTCATAAACACATTTGTGAATCTTACGAGATGATTCAATCGATACGGCCTTTGCTCAAGAACGGTAATATTATTTATGCCATGAAGGATGGAAGGGAGATCGGTTTTGTCATATGGTATCCGAATTTCAACGAAGCCATACCGGACAATGGCCGCATCAACCCTTTTCTGTTTTATTTACGCTGTAAACTATTTGGCGGGCGTATCAAAGAGTTTATGGTAAACACCATCGGCGTACTGCCTGAGTATGAGAACAGCGGGGTCTCATTGGGGTTGATCAATGAGGTTTTCAAACAGGTGAACGGTGTTTATGGGGGCGGAGAAACCAGTTTTGTATGGGATGATAACTTCAAGTCCAGTCTTTTCTGCCGAGCTTTTTGCCAGGATGCCTTGCGGCATTATGTGACCTATGAATGGATACTACGGTGACCATAGCGGGCATGGCATGCTGCACTGATCTTGAAGTGGGAAGGTGTGGCCATGGATGGCAAATTAATGGGTGGAAACAATGGATGGAAACAAGTGAAGCCGCTTGAATTTACGGCGGCTGCCGACCTGCCAGAATGCTGGGATCAAGGTCTGGGTAGCAATATTTACCTGAGCCGTTCTTTTTTACGCTTCATGGAAGGGCGAAGCGACGTGGAGGACAGCCGTTATTACATGTTTACGGATGGTTCTGGCGTTCCAGATACCCGTTTCATGTTGTTTACCCGTAAAAATTACGTGATTACCCAGTTCACCAGATTTTCTTTGAAAGCTTTTTCACGTTTCGTCTATGTGCCTTTGTCCGTAGCGCGGGCCGGAGTGCATCTGGGAGCGGGCAGCATTGGGCTTTTTTTTGATTTTGTGCGCAAGCTTAAAGGCATGCGCATGGTATTCAATCTGCCTGGCGAGGTCAGGCCCCCAGGTTTCGTACAAGTGATGACCTGCCCGCGTTGCGTGCTGGATGTGCGCTGGAGCAGTTTTGACAGCTATATGGCCGACTTGCGTAGCCATTACCGCAACCGCTATAAAAAGGCTCTGAAAAGATCCGCTGGGTTGAAGGTTTATAAGCTGGAGGACAATAGCCGCTTTAGCGATGAGTTATATGCCCTGTATCTACAGGTGCTGAAGCGAGCCGACTATACAGTTGAAACACTGAGCCTGGAGTTTTTTCGAGGGGATTTTTTTGATATTTTCGTCATGGAAGATGAATCCGGTAAGCCGGTGGCTTTTTATCAGTTGCTGGAAAACGGAGATGAATTGATTTTTGAATTCACCGGTTTTGATGCAGAGTTGGCACCTCGTCATGACACCTATAACCGCATGTTGATGGAAATCATCCGCCACGGCATTGAAAACGGTTTCAGGCGCATCGATTTCGGTCAAACCGCAGAAGAAGCTAAGCTCCGGATGGGTTGCCGTTACGAGTATATCTATGTGTTGGCCAATCATTCCAATCCGATTTTTAATCTCGTGCTCAAGGTTTTTTCTCCGTTGTTGAATTATAAACCGATAACAGAAAATGGTTTTAATGTTTTTAAAACCACATTTGTAAGTTAAGAAGGAGATAATCAATGAATATTTTGCTGGTGCGACCCAAGCCGCACAAAGAGAGCATCAACCTGCAAAGTATGATGATTTGCGAACCCCTGGAATTGGAATACCTTGCCGCCAGAGTCGAACAATTGGGGCATCATGCGGATATTGTGGACCTCATTCTGGAAAAACGGGGGTTGGAATACTTTTTGGCGCAAAAAAAGTATGACTTTGTGGGCTTTACGGCCTATCTGACGCATGTGGACGTAGTCAAGGAGTTGTCCGGCCAGGTGCACGCCTTTGATCCGGCCATCATCACCTTGGTGGGCGGGGTGCATGCAGAAGTGAACCCTGATGATTTTGATGACCCGCGTATTGACATGGTCGTGCACGGTAATGCCATGACCAGCATGGAACCTCTTCTGGCATCGCTGGGACTGGCCGACCTTTCCAGTCCTGAGATGCGTGCCAAAGCGATTGACGGTATCCGTTCGGCTATCCCTGGCGTATGGCAAAAGGGTAAGGCGCGGCCACCTTTTGAAATGAAATTCCCGTTCCCGTTTCCGGATCGCAGCAAAACCAAAAAATACCGCAAAAAATACAGTTACAGTTATCTGAGCC
>WQYV01000075.1 GCA_009781085.1 Betaproteobacteria bacterium | reverse complement strand
CGCCCGCGCCTTCCTCGCCATCTGCGTCGCCGCCGCGTTGACACTGCTGTCGTTCGGCTTGCTGGCCGTGAGCAGCACCCCGGCGCTGCGCACCATCGGCGTGACCACGGCGCTCGGCATCGGGCTGGCGTGGCTGTTCACGCCGGTGTTTCGGGAGGGGGTGGCGAAGGAAGGGTAGTAGAGTTATTACTTTGTTTGCGGAAGCGTTAAAACTGATTCATAATGGCAATAGGGCATGCAGAGGATTCTGTCTCTTCTTTGCTGGAGGAAGGGCGGGATGAGAGCCAACGCTATGGCAAACGCGCTATTATTCCCGTAAGGCGGGCGCTTTTGAAAAACCTATTTTGGTCTATCCGAGAGCTATTTTGTGAAACTGGCTGTTGATGAGCTTGAATTTGCAAGAGGGAGTCTGTGCTCTATGAGCTTTGTAGACGTTGATGAGGCTCGCGAGGTACATGTCACCCGACTCCAGCATTGGTTCAATCGAGCCGGGATCACCGCATGGGAAGAGAAACTGAAAACACTACAGTTACTCAGAGAAGCAGAAGAGCTGGAAAAAGGGTATTGGGTTCCTGCCCCTACGCGCAAAGTTGATTTGGGTGGCGCGCATTGCCTTCTCATAGGAGTTCACCCGACGACAGAGTTACGCCGTCACTTTAGCAGCGTACGCCGTGCGGGTGCTGCAAGAGTAATCGACGCTGATGAGACTGTTGATCTACTAAAACAGTCGACCCAAGCGTGGCGCGGTTACGACGGGCTTGTTGCAAGCATATGGGCACAAACAGTCATTGAGTCTGCGCGGCAACAGTTTGCGCCGTCTATTGCGGATGATGGCATAGAGGTTTTCGGTACAAGGGCTAGCAAGGTAAAGACGGGACGCAAGCAGAACCCGACTTGGTGCCGACTTGGTGATAGTGCAGCATGCATCTGGCGCGGCGTTGGACTATTCCGGAGAAAAACTGGTGTGGCGCGCTACCAACATTTCCTCGGACGGTATCAAGCAAAGGCGACATTTCTCGAAGGCTCACCGATTCAAGAGCCGAGCCGAATGCAATTTGGACTTGCGGCGTTACAGAAGCAAGCTTTGGCTATTGATATGGCAGTGTCGCGGGATGCAATTTCCATCAAGTTGCCGCTGCGCCCCCCCGTGGCATTGCGGCGTTTGTTAGTTGCGCTGTGCAATGCTGATACGCAATCATTCGACCGCACATGGGTCTGTCAAACCCAAGATTTTTTACCTGCACTGCAAGCGTCGCTACAAGAACTCGAATGCGAGGTCATCCACCATGAGTGAACCCAAAACCTACTCTGCTCGTGCGGTTTTCGATGGGATGAAAAGCACGTTCCATCGGTATTTAGAGGCGCAATACCACATCTGGGACGAGGGCCTGATTGACGAACGGAGAAAACTCCTTGAGGCAGAAGGCATAACGTTCCAAGAACCGCGCATCGAAGCGACGCCTTTCTATGTTCCCGGTCCGAGCTATGCGCAGATGCAGATCCCCGCTACCGCAAAAGCGGTTCTCCAACTCGCGGCAAGCCAAGCGGGCACTGGAATTCCCGCTGAACCCTACAAACACCAAGCGGATTCCTTGGAGGCGTTCTTGGGACGTGGGGAGGAAGTCATCGTCGCCACCGGAACCGGCTCCGGCAAGACGGAATGCTTTCTGATGCCGATTCTTGGCTCTCTGGCAGTCGAATCGGCAGAACGGCCTGCTTCATGGTTGAAGCCCGGATGCCGTGCGCTGCTGCTCTATCCGATGAACGCACTGGTCAACGATCAAATATCGAGGCTCCGGCGGGTCATAGGGCAAGACGATGTCGCCAAACATCTCCGCGGTGCAAGACCGTACCGAGCCACGTTCGGCATGTACACCAGTCGAACTCCATACGCAGGAAAGCAGACTACGGCGAACGACCAGAAGCGCCTGCTTCCGCTCATTCAACACGCCTACCTCGATCTTCCAGAGGAAGCCAGGCGCCGACTGGACCAAGAAGGCAAATGGCCCGCGAAGGACTTGGAAGGCTATGTCGCATCTTCTTTCGAGACCGGCCCCAATGATTCGGAGATGTTTTCTCGCAGCGAGATGCAGACCCGATGTCCGGATATGTTGGTCACGAACTACTCAATGCTGGAATACATGCTTCTGCGACCAATCGAGCGCAGCATCTTCGAACAGACTGCGGCATGGCTGGACGCCGACAAATCCAACGTCTTTACCGTCGTGCTCGACGAAGCGCACATGTATCGCGGGTCAGGAGGCGCTGAGGTCGCATATCTCTTGCGGCGGCTGCACGCCCGTCTTGGTGTTCTGAGAAATCGCGTCAGGTACATCCTGACCAGTGCGAGCCTTGGCAAGTCGCCGGAGGCGGTGCCTCGAATGAAATCGTTTGCGGCTGATTTGAGCGGATCGCAAGGCCGCGATTTCACGCTCATCAAGGGAGAACAACAGACAAAGCCAGGGGGGCGTTCCGCCACGGTCAGCGAAGCCGGGGCGCTTGCGGCGTATGACATCACCGTGTTGCATGATTCCGTTACCAACCCGGTCGCGGCGGGCGAAGGGTTCCTCACCCTGCTGCATGCGTTAGGCCAGAAGTCGCAGGCCAGTCAGGGCAACCAGGCGGCGCTTCAACAAACTGTGTACGAGTGGCTGCAATCGTTCGGGCCTGCCGCATTGATCGCGAACTTGGTAACGGCGCATCCTCGGAAACTGGGAGATGTTGCAGCGCTGGCCTTTCCCGGTTCCGACAAGGCGGCAGATGCACTGGAGGCGATGCTGTCGCTGATGTCATTCGCCAAAGAGAAGGATACCGGGCGAGTGTTTGCGCCAGTGCGCTCGCATGTGTTCTTTCGTGGACTGGCAGGTATCTTTGCATGCACAAATCCGGCTTGCACGGAGCGCGAAACGTCGCAGCAGGGAATCTTGGGAAAAACGTATTCGACGCCGATGCTGCGCTGCGGATGCGGCTCACGGGTGTATGAAGTGCTGACGCATCGTGATTGCGGGGCAGCATTCATACGCGGGTATGTCCAAGATCAGGATGGCAAATTTCTTTGGCATCAACCCTCAACGGGCCTGTGGAGTGCAGGAGGACTGATGGAAGCCCACTTTCTAGTGGAGGTCAGCCGTCAGGCGCGCGGCGGACGAGGACGCATGGAAGGCACGCAGGTATGGCTTCACAAGGCGACGGGACAACTGATTCGGCACCCCCCTGCCGAGACAGAGCTAACTCAGTATCTTTCACTGCTCCAGCCCGATGGCCTGGTTTCCATATCCGGACGACGAGTACTGTCCTTCGATGAAGAGTGTCCGGTATGTGTGCGCCGTTGGCGCGAAGGTTCGACCAAGATCATGGATTTAGCTACCAAAGGAGAAGCGCCGTTTGCTCAGTTAATTCGGACGCAAGTCGAACTACAGCCGATCACGCGGGAGAAGTCTGACAACTCGCCAAACGGTGGTAGGAAGTCACTTCTATTTTCCGATGGACGGCAAAAGGCGGCTCGGCTGGCAAGAGACATTCCACGAGAGATCGAGAACGATGTTTTTCGTCAACTGCTTCTACTTGCTGCACAGGAACTACAAGGTCTCGGTCGTGAAGCGATATTAGATATGCGGATGTATGTCGCATTTCTGCATGTGCTAGCGAAAAATTCCCTACTTTTGTTTGATGGTAACGACCGCGAAAAACTGCACGAGTGCGTGTTGGATCACCGCAGACACTACCAAGGGTCACTGCAAGACGCGCTCGAGGAATCTCGCCCTACACCACCGTCTCGATTCAACTCACTCCTGCATCGACATCTCGGATCACCTTTCTATTCGGTAAGTGCCCTGACGCTAGCCCATATTGTTCCGACTGCCCGAGCGCGTCGGCAAATTGCCATTTCACTCCCAGAAATGGAAGAAAGTCAGTTGCAACGTATTTGGGTGACGTGGATTCAGAAATTCGCCAGTGAGTTTGCTTTGGATGCCAGCCAACCGCCAGGCATTCGGTTACAGGCAGCAGGCTATCTCGTCGGCGGTGGGCGGGACAAAAACGGAGGGTTTTCTGCTTTGCAACAGGTGTTCCTCCGCAAGCGCGGGCTGGATCTGGGCAGAATATTCGGCGTACTGACGGAGGCACTGTGTCAGACCCGTCCCGAAAGTTCGGGGTTTTTCATCAATCTGGAGCGCGTCGCGTTAGAACTGGCATCGGAGCAGCGTGACTGGTATCAATGTAGTCAATGCTCAACTGTTTCGCCCGTTGAGTGGTGGGGGCATTGCCCCAACTGCCTTGCGGGAGAAGTCAATGCTGTTCGTCCTGGCGCGACACAGTACCTGCGTGCAAGGAAAGCGTTCTTTCGTGATCCAGTCAATGAAATGCTGCAAGGTCGAGCCACGCCATTCAATCTTTCGGTCGAAGAGCACACGGCGCAACTTTCTTACCGGGATGTGGATGACCCCACAACCACCACCGAAGACTTCGAGCGTCGATTCCGGGACATCTTGGTAACTAAGGACGAGACATCGATCGATGTGCTCAGCAGTACGACGACGATGGAGGTCGGCATCGATATCGGCGCGCTGGTAGCCGTGGGGCTGAGAAATGTGCCACCCCTCCGGCAGAACTATCAGCAGCGGGCGGGTCGTGCCGGACGGAGAGGCTCTGCTGTATCCACTGTTGTTACCTATGCCCAAAACAGCCCACACGATAACCATTACTTCGTAAACCCGGAGCCGATCATTTCCGGCGAGCCAACGTTGCCTGGTGTGGATACCCAGAACCCGAAAATCATTGAGCGACACATTCGAGCACAGTTGATCCAAGCCTATTTTCACGCTCAGCCGGACAGTTCAACGAGCGGGGAAATCTTTTCTGTTCTTGGGGGGACGATAAATTTCTATGAAGGCAATGGACAGTTTAGCTTGGCAGCATTCACGGAATGGATTGCCAACGCGCCAGAAGCGAAGAAATGTTTTGCCGCAATGCGGCAATGGCTTCCGAAGTCGTTTAAGAAGTCCCCTGAGGACGTGGCGACAGCCTTCGTGCAACGGCTGTGGGGGATGAAGCCTTCGAATGAGGATGAGTTGGATCCCGACGATAAGAAATTAATCGAATTCTTGTTTACTAAAGGCTTTCTCCCTTCGTATGCGTTTCCGCGTGATCTGTGCGCGTTGCAAATTGAAGGACGGAAGCAGCAAGGAAATTTCACCAAACCAAAGATCATTCAACGACCACAACAGGGCTTGAATGTGGCGTTGTCCGAGTACGCGCCAGGCCGGTTCGTTGTGGTTGACAAAAAGACTTATCGTGTAGGGACAGTCGCGGCAAATGGAGTGGGTGAAAATAGAGCGGAACGATTATTCGCTGATAGGCGCTTCTATGTGCATTGCCCTGAATGTCAATTCACACGCGGGTTTCAACCGATGGTGCTGGAAAGCGATGAGCAATGTCCCCTATGCCACAGAGGGACATTGCAGGCGATACCAGTGATTGAGCCACAAGTGGTGTATCCAGAAGGGGGAAGGGAGGTTGACGAATTCGACGATGAGCAGGTTTTTACGAACGCAACTAGCGCGCAACTATCCGTGCCGGCGAGCAATGAAACATTCGAGTTTCACAAGCTTGGCGCTCATGGTGAGATTGGCTTTGCGCGAGATCAGCAGTTGGTTATGGTAAACAAAGGCGAAGAGGACAACAACGATCAATACCCTGGTTTCCTTATTTGCAACCGGTGCGGCAAGGCCGCTTTTAATCCACAAAGTGTGGGCGCGCACGAGCGTGACTATCTTGTTGTGCCGCGCCCGTCAGGGCGTTGCACCGGGCAATTCGAGCGTGTGTACCTTGGATACGGTTTCTCTTCGGATGTGCTTCTTGTTCGTTTGCCACTGGCGCACCCCCTGCGCTTTGACCCTGTTCAATCCCCCGAACGCCGACCGATTGCAGATGCGTTGCAGTCACTTGCAGAGGCGTTTGTGCTCGGCATTAGCCAAGAGCTCGACATCGACATTCGCGAGATCAATGCGGGCTTTCGATTCATCCGTCAGGAAGACGCTCATTTCGCCGACATTTTTGTTCATGATACGCTGTCTGGCGGAGCAGGTTATGCCACACAAGCCGGAGAAGTTTTTTCGAATGTGATGACCCGTGCCGAAGCATTGTTAAGTGGATGCACATGCTCGTCGTCCTGCGACAAATGCCTGCGCCATTATTGGAATCGCTTTCACCATTCCATATTAGATCGACATCTGGCATTGGATATCCTGCGTTTCATGCGAGACGGGGTTTTGCCACCCAAGCCTTCGCTGGACGAGCAGCGTGATTCTCTGGAGCTGCTTCGCGGCATGATGGAGTTGGCTGGATGGAGGGTGACCGAGTCGCCGGATGTACCCTATACACTTGTTAATCAGGGGCGCCAAGTAGATCTGTTTTCATTTCCGCCACTTGTGCGCCTCGAGTATTATGGCTATGTTCCGGGTTCCTCACGGCATGCCTTTTCGTCATTTGAACTTTCACGCGATTTGCCCGGCGCGTTTGGAGAGATTGCATGACTCACAGCAAAATCATAGTGTTACCTGGCGAAGAGGCGCGTCTGAAAAGAAAGGTTCGAGCGCATTTCAAACGACTAGGTTTCTTGAAAGCTAAAGATGGAACGTTGTTACCCCCCGATCTGGACAAGCAACGTTACCGCGATATGCACGCGCACCAGCGCCAATCACGCTTTGACGCAAACCGGGGCTGGATAACCAGTCGTGCGAGCCAGTTGATCCAGTGCTTTGCGTCTGGCGCGGGCCTCGAAGTTGAACGAATCAATCCACGCATCGAGGTTGTTCAAGCAGGAACTTGGCAGTCAGAACTCTTTCGCCTTGCTACTTACTATTGGAGGATTCCCATCTCGGATGGATATGGTCGGCGCATGCGATTCCTGGTCTGGGATGACCATCATAAAAAGTTGATGGGTCTGTTCGCCTTAGGTGATGCGGTGTTCAATCTTCGCGCTCGCGATACCTTTATCGGCTGGGATCATCATCGGCGGGGGGAAGCGCTCGTCAACCTGATGGATGCGTATGCCTTGGGCGCAGTTCCGCCGTACAACATGCTGCTAGGTGGAAAACTTATCGCATCGCTCATTCGTACTCGGGATGTTGTGGACACCTTTCAGGCGAAGTACCACGACTCTATTGGAGTGATATCAGGAAAGAACAAACACGCGCAGCTTGTCGCTGTCACAACGTCATCGGCACTAGGTCGCTCGTCGCTGTACAACCGCCTTCGTATCGGCGGTCTATCCATATTCGACTCGATCGGTTCGACGTCGGGCTGGGGGCACTTTCACATTTCTGACGACTTGTTCAACGACTTACGTAACTACCTCAAATCAAAGGGCGATCCCTACGCTGATGCACACAAGTATGGCCAAGGCCCCAACTATCGTTTGCGTTTGATTCGGAAAGCGCTTGGGCTGATAGGGCTTGATCCTGATATGGCTCGTCACGGGTTAACGCGAGAAGTTTTTTTCAGTTCGCTTGCTGACAATGCGCTCCCCTTTCTTAGGGGTGAGCACAAGCGAGTTCGGTACGGTAACTTGCCAACGGTACAACAAATGGGACAAGCAGCCTTAGCTCGATGGGTCATTCCGCGCGCCGAGAGGAAGCCAGAGTTCCGGTTGTGGCGAAGTGAAAACTTTCTGCGTGAACTAGACGGTGTGGACGCACATACAACGGCAACGCGAGTAAAGCGGGTTGGATAATGGATTTGGCACGAGATTGCTTAGGAAACCTTGTTCCTGCTTCTCCGTGGAAAGGTGGCTTTTCTCCTTTCGGGTTGGTTTGTCCTAAATGTGGAGCGCCTGTTCGCCGACGAGCGGGTTTAGGGCGCAAGCCACACTTCGCACACTTCAGTCATCGGGCAAAACCCGACTGCGAGGATTACTTTCCTCCACCCGGAACTGGTGTGGAGTCATTGCAACGATCGATCATTGCGGAGACAACTGCCCAATTCGGTCGGGAGTCGTTGACCTGTGGACTGTTCTTGAATTACAAGTCAGGACTTGACTCCTTAGCCCTATGGTTACGCATCCCCTCCGTTGAACTTGGAAGCGCTGCGACAGGTTGCCTTGTGATTCAGTCGGATCAGGGGCGTCGCCCGTATCAAGCCGACGATCTTCATATAGCCCGTCTTGTCCCTCTAACTCCGCAATTTCCACTTGCCACTTGCACAGGTTCTGGTGACTTACTGCCACTTGCCACATATCTTTCGGAGCAATTGAGCGCGTTTGCTGGCGATCGCAATATCTTCTATGCCGAAGAGAAAGGTGGTCGATACGTTTTTTGCAACGAACCCTTGGAGTTAGGCACACGCTACCGGTTGTTGGCAAGAAGCTTGATTGAGCTGCCACCTGATCTTGGTGTTGCGCTGGACTGGAAGGCGGGACAGAAAATCGGTGAGTGGCACAGCTATGAGGTGGAACTGCCACTGGCTTTTGATACATCAAGCTCGCAATTGGCGACGCAGATTGCCGAGTTTTTTGGGCGCAAAATTTCCAGCGCTCGCCCCAGGCTCTTTGTGGTGGAGCCTCTTCCTCATCACATCGAGTCTGATGGAACGCATGTGTATCCAGAAGCTCCGGAGACAATATTTTTGCGTAGAAGTGCACTAGGAAGGGTGTCAGCTTACGTGGAAAGCAACTCAATGAAAGTTGAGGTGTCGGAAGTGGCCGACGAGTGGGTTCAACTCAAAGGGTTACCTATTGGTGGGCAAGACTGCACTGTATCGATAGCTGGAAATGAGCAAGTTGTCTTTCGCGTGGAAGACTGCGCATTGTTCCAGCCACCCGGGTTGGTTGTTACTGCCGGGGATACGGTATGGGATCTACATGCCGAAGTTCCCATTGCTCCTGCCGAGCTATTGTATGGCGACGTCCGCGTCGAATGCGGTAGTGAGCGAGTCGCTGTACACATCGCGCGGAAAAATAGCGAATGGCGGCAGGAGGGGGTGGTACTTTTTTCAGGTAGCGGTATCACAAAAAAATTGCATGCAGGAAGCTTTGGCGAGTTGCTTGACATTGTTTTCGTGTCACCGTTGCAGGAAAATCTCTCGCAATCCAGACCTCGGATTGCAACTAGGCTTTGGGTGGAAAATTTGGTGGCGAAGAAATTTGGTAGAGAAGGCTTGAATCACGTTCGAAGCTACTTTTCGGATCCTTGTCATGCAAACTTGTATCGGTTAGGGCGCATCATGACCAGTTCGTTGATGCCCTACATTCGGGCAGCACAAGAGCAAGAGAGAAGGGATTAACAGATGGCGTACAAAGGAATCGACAAGAAACTTTTTGCTTGGCTACTGGCGCGGGGCACAGATAGTGTTGAATTGCAACGGTTCTTCAGTGATAACCGCACGCAACTCATTTTGAAGGGCGTAAAACTGCAGAGCAATCCTCCGCGCGGCAAGGTGGCTCGTGTACGCATGTTGGTACAAGAGTTGCCTTCCACGACTGATCCGATTTTGCGGAAGTGGTGCGCTGAGAACTTGACAATGTTCGATCCCGTTCCAGTCGAGGAACTCGTCGAGACGCTCCGTATGTATGAGGATGCGGAGGAGAGTCCTCCTGAAGATGAAGCTAAGAGGTTAGCGCGCTCTTGCCTCGTGCATTTGTTCAAAGCTGACCCAGAGCCAGAGTTGATCTCCTTTCTCAAACCGCGGGAAACAGTAAGCGTTCAAAGCGAACCTGAATTGAAAGAAGCAATGGCTTTACCAACGAATGAGGCGAACGCAGAATGGCTCTTCGCCTCAGCGGAGGCTCTGGTTGCTCTAGCCGAAGGACGTGATCCGGATGAACATCTCGCGTCGTTGCCGTCAGTGTTCGCAACGTTTGTGGCCGGTTTGCATGCCATTCGCAACAGGCAAGACAACGACGTGAAGGTGGCACTTGAGGCGCTGGGGGATCAACCGGAAATGCGTTCATCTTTGGAGGAATACGCTAAGCGGAGTGCACTTGCACGAACGCGACCTGTCACCGCGTCACGCGGTCTTCAGATACTGCAATTTGTGGAACCCGAGGATCCTCCCCACTTTGATTTCGACCGAGACGAAATCATCGCGATCTGCACGAAAGATTCTCCAGAAACCTCAGTTTTCGTGCGTCCGTTTGCGATTCGTTCTGCGAGCGGGGCATGGATATCGTTGTTGGCAAGTGAGCGCGCGAGGCTTTTCCCTCGCTCAGGAGATTTGATTTCCTTCTCAGGCCAGGGGCACCCAAAACAACCGAGGCGCGGGGAGGTCGGGCTTTGGCGGGTTGCCGAGAACAGTGGCTCTAGGTTGGGTCATCAGACCAATTTCCATATTGCTTCAGAAAAAACGGTAGTCTATGAGGTGCGTGACGTACCTTTTGCTTCGACCGAGTATGACTTGGTACGCGAGTACATAAAGGAACAAGTGGCAGGCGGAGACTCAATTCTCTCCAAAACATCACTTTTTTTACTGCGTGACGACTTGATAGTGGGGTGTCCGCCAGGGAAGGATTTGACGCGGAATGAAGGCTTTGAAGATGGTCTGCCATCTTGGCATACGTTGCAAGCGTTTCGCTTCGAAGGGAGAACACTTGTTCCCGGCTCGCTACCCCCATCGGAGATATATGAATGTGAAGCACTCGGGTCAAGTCTGAAGAAGTTGCTTGCCCATCAGACGGACAACAGGCCTGCACGGGCGTTAGTCCAAAACCTTCAGAAAATTCTTGCTTCTGGCGAGGTTCGACTAAATGCCGACCGGGCGGGCCGACTGCGGCGAGAGCTTGATGCGATTGATGAGCATGAAGGAGCGATCGACGTCCTGCTCGACGAAGTCATGCGTAATCCTAAAATAGAAAAGCGGGTTAACGAATTGGTCAAGGAGCGGGTCGAAAATCTGGTTTCAAAGAAGGAAGAACTAAGAAATAGTATCGGGCAGTTGCAGCGAGAGTATGAAAAGTTGGTGGAGCAACAACGACAAACCGAAAAGGAACAAAGGGCTCTCGCGCCGTCTGTTAAAAACGCGATTCGTCGTGCGTTCGAGAAGGCGCGCGGCGATTCGGTTGAAACGCTTGGGCAAGTAGTGCTCTTCAAGGCGCTAATAGATGAGGTGATGGAAAAACCGATCACGGCGGCAGTGAACGGGGCTGCACCTTTCATACAGGCGAACACCGCTGGGATGCCTATTACTGTCCGGGCGGTGAGCGGTGGTTCCGCGTCTGTGATCGAAACTCTTCGTTCTCTCGGCGTAACGCCGAAATTTGCCAAAGCAATTGAGGTTCTCGGGCGCATCGCGCAAGAATGCGGTCTGATCTTGATTATTGATGGACTTGCCGCGCGGATCGCTGTCGAACTGTGGCTGGGAGATGGCGCGAGGACTGGAAAAATCTTGGAATGTGGGATAGGAGCTACTGATGACAGTGCAGTCAGGGACGTCCTTGCTGAAGCTCCCGATGCGATTGCCATCGTGGATGCGAACCTCTCTCCGATAGACATTTATGCCAGACCACTGGTCGATGTGGTGCAGCGCCGATTAGCTGGAATTGAGCATGCACATGTACCGACGAGGATCTTGATGTCTATCTCTAGTGGCGTTGCCGCACTGCCCTTGCCGCTGGCTCTGGAGTCAATATCACTAAGAGTGTCGCTGGATTGTGCTCCAATCTTCATGCAGGAGAGTGATATCGCAGCGAGGCTGGATGAAATCGAAGAAGCATCGGAGCATGGGAGCGGTGACGGATGGTTTGGGCGCTTGTGGAAGCCTGCTGGGAAACGCACGCTTGACTATCTGCGATCCATGGAGCCGGATGAGGCTGCCTTGGCTCTGTCGGTATTGGATGCCGCACAGGTTCAGACATCATCGAGTGAGCAAGAAGTGTAAATTTGCTCTAAGAATGCGCTGATTTACTCAGAAGTCAGTAAATTAGAGAACAAATGTCGCTCCATTCTCATCCTTACTTCAGCCATCTTTTTGTCGCCTATATTACTGACTTGTGTGTAATCCACTTGCCCTGATCTTGTCGAAGGGCAAACGGCGCTCGGCATCGGACTGGCGTGGTTGTTCACGCCGGTGTTTCGGGAGCAAACAGAAACGGCAAGCGAGAGTGCGCAGGCCGGATAAACAGCAAAACGGCCAGTTCTTTTATTTGCGAAAGCGTCAAAAATGATTCATCATCGCATCAATATTGATGGCAGGATGCGTTGATGAGAACGACCGTGACCGTTGATGATGCCTTGTATGAGAAGGCGCTGGAAGTTGCCGATCCGGCCATGGACAAGGCAGACCTGTTTCGTGAGGCCATCAAAACCTTTGTACGAGTGCAGGCCGCCAAGCGGCTTGCTGCCCTTGGCGCGACCATGCCGAAAATGAAAGACCTTCCCCGTCGGCGTGAAGTTGCCAAACGGGAGGTGGAAAAACGATGATGACACCTCGGCTTGGGTTACGGGGTGGATTGTGTGTGTTGGCAGAGCGTTTCTGTGTGATGTATCTGCCTACCGACACTGATTTTGCGTAACGCAGAGGGAGGCGGAGAGGTGAGCATGAAAGTCGAGAATTCTGAAATCGTTATTTATCAAACTCAAGATGGTTTGGCGAAAATTTCCGTGCGGATGGAAGGGGAAACCCTTTGGCTTACGCAAGCGCAACTTGTCGAGTTGTTCCAATCAAGCAAATCAAATATCAGCGAGCACATTCGCCATGTT
>WQYV01000074.1 GCA_009781085.1 Betaproteobacteria bacterium | reverse complement strand
GCGCACCCATACCCGGAGGAGCGATTCTTGCGTCATCACCCGAGGTAAGAGCCGTATGCGGTAGTTCCGCACGTACGGATCTGTGCGGGGGGCAGCGGGCAACCGCTGTCCCTACCGCAACCAGCGTTTCAAGCTCAGCACGCAGGTCCGCCAGGATCCCATCGACCAGCACGCGCAGTTTCCTCAAGGGATGGGCATCGGGAATACGTTCCTCCAGCGTCCGGTAGCTAAATAGGCTAAATTGGCTTAGTTCGGTGCCCCGCATGGCTTCTCCATCGGAAAGGGCTATGGGAAATTCAATTATACCATTAACATATATGGCAAAAGAGGTTTTTCAACGACCTGTTAAACGCACGCCGCTACACATAGCCGTCTGAAGCCCGTCCGCGCTCTCTTTTTTTACAACAGGTTGCACTGCGGGAGAAGGAAAATTAGGTTTTTGCCGCAATAAACGCCTTAACGGCCTCAACATCCGGCGGCATCAGCTCGACCCGTTGCGGCAAAGCTTCCAACCCTTGCAGGTCAGCAGGGATTTCGGGATCGCACCCTAATGCCTCGCGGAGGGTATCGGCGAACTTCGCCGCCTGCGCGGTTTCCAGTACCAGCAGAGGGACATCGGCAGGTAGGCTGGCGGCATGTTGCCAGGCGATTTTCATGGCATCGGCGGTGTGAGGGTCGATCGTCACCCCATAGCGTGCGTGAACCTCCTGGATCGTCGCTAGGCGGTCAACATGCATGCTCTTGCCAGAAACGAGGCCGAACCCAGGCAGGTGCACGAAAAACGGCATGCCTGACAGGTCGAACGCACCGCCCGCATCGACCTCTTTCCACAGCCTGGTTACCGTAGCCGGGTCGCGCCCAACGAGGTCGAAAACAAAACGCTCGAAGTTCGACGCCTTTGAAATATCCATCGACGGGCTGGAAGTGACATGGGTCTCGCTGGCCTTGCGCGGGCGATACACGCCGGTGCGGAAAAACTCGTCGAGCACATCGTTTTCGTTGGTGGCCAGGACCAGCCGTGCAATGGGCAGCCCCATGCTGCGTGCGACGTGGCCAGCAAAAATGTTGCCGAAATTGCCCGTAGGCACGCAAAAGGCCACCTGCTGCGCATTGCTGGAAGCCGCGGCGAAATAGCCATGGAAGTAATAAACGACCTGCGCCGCAATTCGCGCCCAGTTGATGGAATTGACCACACCGATGCGATGCCGTGCCTTGAAGGCCGCATCATTGGAAACCGCCTTTACGATGTCCTGGGCATCATCGAACATGCCGGTGACGGCGATATTGAAGATGTTTTCATCGGCAAGCGAATACATCTGCGCCCGCTGGAAGGCGCTCATCTTCCCGTGCGGCGAGAGCATGAACACCTTGACCCGGGATTTCCCGCGCATCGCGTACTCCGCCGCCGAACCGGTATCGCCGGAAGTCGCCCCCAGGATGTTGATCGTCTCCCCGCGCTTTTCCAGCACGTACTCGAAAAGGTTGCCCAACAGTTGCATCGCCATGTCCTTGAAGGCGAGCGTTGGGCCATTGGAGAGTGCGAGCAGCCCCAGTTTGCCCGGTTCCAGCCAACGCAGCGGGGCGATCTGTGCTGGATCGTCGCCCGCTCGGGCATGGCAGTAAATATCGGCGGTATAAGTACGGGCGCAGATGTCGCGCAAGTCGTCAGCGGGAATATCGGTGATGAACTTCGAAAGGATTTCAAACGCCAGCCCGGCATACGGCAAATGCCGCCAAGCATCGAGTTCGTCGCGGCAGATCGTGGGAACGGTCTCCGGCAAGTATAGGCCACCGTCCGGAGCCAAGCCATCTAGAAGGATGTCGCAAAATTCAGGGCGGGCAGCGTAACCGCGAGTGGAAAAATATTTCACGAGAAGGTCATCCTGGAGAAGTTGGAGACTAAGTCTAATATACTTGAGGTAGCTCTGATCTGTTCTGCGCAGTGCTTGTCTTAACCGCCTGCCGTCCTCCCTCTCCCGGCGCTACGCGCCACCCTCTCCCAAGTGAGAGAAGGGAAAAGGCATCCTCCCCACTCGCGGGGGAGGATGCCTTGAGGGGGCGGGAGAGGAAATCGCGGGAATAAAATCAGACCCCTCAACTTCCCTCCATCACTTACTACAGATGACGACTTTCATGAAACTTGAAACACTCGCCGTTCACGCCGGTTACACATCCGACCCCACCACCCGCTCTGCCGCGGTTCCGATCTACCAGACAACTTCGTTCACGTTCGACGATACCCAGTACGGAGCCGACCTGTTCGACCTTAAGATTCCCGGCAACATCTATACTCGGATCACCAACCCCACCAATGCCGTCCTGGAAACACGTATCGCCGCAATGGAGGGCGGTGTTGGCGCGCTGGCCGTGGCCTCAGGCATGTCCGCCATCACCTATGCCATCCAGACCATCGCTAAGGCAGGCGACAACATCGTCTCCTCCTCGACCCTGTATGGCGGAACCTACAACCTTTTCGCCCACTCCCTACCAAATTTTGGTATCGAAGTGCGCCTGACCGACCCCCGTGACCCCGAGGGTTTCAAGCGTCTTATCGACAGGCGCACCAAGGCAATTTTCTGCGAATCCATCGGCAACCCGCTGGGCAACATCACCGACTTCGAGCGTCTGGCCGAAATCGCCCATGGAGAGGGTATCCCGCTCATCGTCGACAATACCGTCCCCTCCCCTTACCTATGCCGCCCCTTCGAGCACGGTGCAGACATTGTGATTCATGCTCTCACCAAATACCTCGGCGGCCACGGCAACTCGCTTGGCGGGATCATCGTCGATTCCGGCAAATTCCCCTGGGTTAACTACAAGGATCGCTTCCCCCAACTCAACGAACCCGATGCCGCCTACCACGGTGTCATCTACACTGAAGCGATGGGTCCGGCAGCTTACATTGCCCGTGCGCGCGTTGTGCCGCTCCGCAACCAGGGCGCAGCCCTCTCGCCCTTCAACGCCTTCCTAATCCTCCAGGGCGTGGAAACCCTGGCGCTACGCATGGACCGCATTTGCGAAAACGCCATCAAAACGGCTCAGTTCCTCAAGGGTCACCCCAAAACATCATGGGTCAGCTATGCGGGGATGCCCGATCACCCCGATTACCCGCTGGCGCAGAAATACATGGGTGGCCGCGCATCAAGCATCGTGACCTTCGGCGTAAAAGGCGGGCGCGAAGCCGGCGCACGTTTCCAAGATGCGCTGAAACTCATCCTGCGGCTGGTCAACATCGGGGATACCCGGTCTCTCGCCTGCCATCCGGCTTCCACCACCCACCGGCAACTAAACGATGAAGAACTCCAACAAGCGGGAGTCACGCCCGACATGGTACGGCTATCCATCGGCATCGAGCATATCGACGACATCCTTGCCGATCTCAACCAAGCTCTCGCAACAGCTTGAGCCATGCCGATTTTCTCTCCACTTCCCGAAAATGCCGCACCCGGCGACCATGCTCGACGGCGCGGTACGCTCTGTCTGTTGTCCGCGTTGGTGGCAACGCCGCTCACGGCTTGGATCTTTCTCAATCTCCAGCCTTTCTGGCTAGGCGTCACCTCGCTGGACGGTGCAGCGTTCGCGCTGGTTGCCACGCTGTTTGGGGCCATCCTGGTCGTCTCCCCCGTCATCTCAGTAGCTGGATGGCTGCTTACGCTCTGGTACGGAGTAGAAAGTGTGTTCATGCCACGCGAACGGCGCACGCCTACTGCCGACATCGTCATCACCGGCATCGGCCTGGTTGCCTGGTTTCTGCCCACGTTGGGATTCCTAGCTGCGGCCGTCCTCACTCACAAGGACCCACAGGGAGATCACATCGTTTACTGGCAAGGTATTGGCTACAAACTCATCGCTGCTGCGGTTCTCGCCTGGTTGGCGTGGCGTTACTGGCGAAGCAAACTGCACCGGAAGCCCGACGTGTAGGGTAGACACCTTCCCCGCCCCCTTCGTGATGAAATACGCGCTACGCCGCCGCCAGGCTCTCAAGCCAGGCGGCGGCGTTCCGTAATAAGAATCGGGCAGAACAAAAACAAGCCCAAACGAAAACAAACGGAGGTCATCATGTTGATCGTCATGGATATGGAAAGTGGCAAGGTCATTTGCGATCCCGTGATGCCAGAAACTGAATCCTGCATGTTGCCACCTGTTTATGCTCCTCAGGCGCAACTTATTCCCCAACCCCGCTTGCAGGAAGTCAGTTTTCCTCCCAGGGCGGTTTGCCCGCCGCCCTCCCTGGGTGTCATCAACGTTCCTCTCTCCACGTTTGATGTTTGAATCCAGGGTTTTTTGACCGGCCAGGGGAATTCCCTTGGCCGGTTTTTTTACAGCATGTACGTGCGGTCCCCCTGCGCGAACCCCATGAGCGGGGCATTGGCCGCCATCCCGCACCCCAGCGCCAATACCTTGAAAAGCTCACCCATCTCGTGGGGTAGGGTCAGCTTTTGCGCCGCTACTGAGGCACGGACATACTCGGCGCTGGCCGAAACCCCACACTCAGCGAGGCGTTCGAGTAACCCGCAGTTGAGTAGGAATTGGCCTTGGCTCGTATAACCCAGCACTCCCAGCCCTGCATCAAACCCCGCTTCGGCCATCGCGGTAAAATCCACGGATCCGGTAATGTCGTTCAGCCCTGGCCACAAGAAAGGGTCTTCGTGCGCGTGGTGGCGGTAATGGCACATCAGCGTGCCACGCGCACGGGCAGGTAAATAAAATTCGTCACGTGGATAGCCGTAGTCGAACAGCAGCAGCGCACCGCACTGCAGGCGTGCACTCCAGTCCGCGACCCAAGCCGCAGCGGCAAGATTAACCTCAGTCACGAACCCGCTCCCGCCCTCCAGGCTCATCCCCACCGGCAGCGGCAATTTCCGTGCGGCTTCCAGCACTGCGCCCCGGGCTGGGCGTTCTGCCCAGGCGAACGCCCCGGGCTTAGGACACGCCACGCCCCGCTCGAAAAACTCGCCCCCACGCATGGCAATGACGTGCATGGGAATGGCGTCCAGCACCTCGTTCCCCACGAGCACGCCGGAAAACATCTCCGGTGGCACGTCGAGCCACATCACGCGCGAGGCCAGCCGCGTATCAAGCGCGGCAAGCGTTTGCCGCTGGCGTGCACGCAACTCTGCTGAAAGTTCGAGGATGCCGTAAGACTCCGGCAGGCAATCCAACCGTTCAAGCCCGCGCAACAGGTCAGCCGCCAACACGCCACTGCCCGCACCCGCTTCGATCACGGTGGGGTGGCTCATGCGCATGACCTCCGCTACTTGAGCCGCCAACGCTTGCCCGAAAAGCGGGGTCAACTCTGGCGCGGTGATGAAATCCCCACCCCTGCCGAACTTCTGCGCCCCACCGCTGTAATAACCAAGTCCCGGCGCATACAGGGCAAGCCCCATATAACGGTGAAACGAAATCCAACCCCCGTTGGTGGCGATTTCGTGCTCGATCAAACTCGCAAGTTTGAACGATTGTGCGAGCGAGTCGGTATCGGGAACGGGCAGTTTGGACATGATTCCGGTGTGTCGGCGAAGACAGAAGTGTGGCATTGTAGCCACCCACGCGACTTGTAGGCTTAAAAGAGGGTGCGGTGGTTTTGACATTCAAAGGAAAACGATGATGGGCGAAGCTGCAACCATTGATGATGTGATCGTTGTCGGTTCAGGCGTTTCTGGCCTAGTGACGGCGTACCTGCTGACCCAGAAAAAGCGTTGCGTCCGCGTGCTGGAAACTGCTTCACGCACCGGCGGCGTCATTGCTTCAGGACGCCACGACGGGATGCTGTGGGAGTCGGGTCCGAACAGCGCAATGGATACGACGCCGCTCATCAACGAACTGCTCGATTCGCTCGGAATCCGTTCGCAACGCGCCGATGCGCTCAAAATCGCTGACCGCCGCTTCATCGTGCGCAACGGGCAATTGATCCCGTTACCGATGTCACCCCCAGTTTTTTTTTCGACGAAGCTGTTTTCCGCCGGAACCAAATTCGGATTGCTGCGCGAGCCGTTCATTGCGCGTTCCTCGCTTGAGGACGAAGAAAGCGTCGCCGCGTTCGTGCGCCGCCGTCTGGGGCAGGAATTTCTCGACTACGCCATCGAGCCGTTCGTCGCTGGCGTATACGCAGGCAATCCCGACCAATTGTCGGTGCAAGCAGCGTTCCCGAAGCTGTTTGAACTCGAACAACGTTATGGTGGGCTGATCCGTGGGCTGGTTCTCGGCACCCGTGAACGCAAGCGGCAACGCGAAAAGTCGAAGAACAACGCCAAAAGTTTTTCCTTCAATGATGGTATGCAAACGCTGACCGACGCGTTGGCACGCGGCATCGTGTCTGCGGGTAGCATCATTGAAACCGGCATCCGTGCTACGGCAATCGCTTGCGACGCGGAAGGCTGCTGGACGGTACGATGTATCCGCGGTAACGAACAGGAGGGCGAAGAAACAGAGTACCGTACCAAAAGCGTGGTACTCGCCACCCCCGCCAATACTACGGCAGAACTGCTGGCGTCACTGAACGCGCCGTGGGCCGACGATGCCGCGCAAGCGCTACGCAGCATTTCCTATGCGCCGGTGTCGGTCGTCATCAACGGCTGGCAACGCGACGCAGTGACGCATCCGTTGAACGGTTTTGGTTTCCTTGTGCCACGCAAGGAAAACGCGCAAATCTTGGGTACGCTGTTCTCAAGCAGCATGTTCCAATATCGCGCCAACGGCGCTCATGCCGTGCTGACCACATTCATCGGCGGCATGCGCCAACCCGGATTGGTGGCAAGCGACGACGACGTTTTGCAAACAATGGCCGAAAGCGACCTAGCATCGTTGATCGGCGTACAGAGAAAACCATTGTGGACGCGAATCAGCCGCCATCCGCAGGCCATTCCACAATACACCCTTGGGCATCTCGAACGTGTGCGTCGCGTCGACGCGGTCAAAACCCATGTACCGGGGCTTTTCTTCTGTGCCAGCTGGCGCGGCGGTATTTCAGTCAATGACCGCATCAAGAACGGCTATTTGGTGGCCGACGAAACCAGCGCATATTTAGTTTAGATTTATATTTTTCGTTTTTCACTCTACAGAAAACCCATGTCTGTCGAAAAGCCGCTTCCATTCAAGCCGCAGCGAGTGTTGATTACCAAACTTCTCCTGCATGGCGACGTGTTGCTTACTACGCCGCTAATCCGCGCCCTGCACCACAATTACCCTGGTGTCGAAGTGGATGCGCTGATTTACCGCGAAACCGAACCCATGTTGCGCTATAACCCGCAGGTTGCGCATCGATGGACTGTCGACCGGGATTGGAAAAAAGAAGGCGTGCTGACACAGGCCAAGCATGAATTGCGTTTGTGGCGAACGCTTAAAGCGCGGCGTTATGACTTGGCGATTCATCTGACCAAAACCTGGCGCAGTGCAGCGCTGGCACGTACCCTGGGGGCATTGCGCAGCATCGCTTTCGCTTATCCGCAACGCAATAACGTGCTTTGGCGAAGCTGTTTTACTGATCTGCTGCCGTTGCCCGAAGAGCCGTGCCACAACGTAGCGGCACAACTATCGACGTTGACGGCATTGGGATTGACGCCAAATGCCAAGGATTTTCCCTTGTTGCTGTCCGTCAATGATGCATCACGTACTGCTTTCCTCAGTGCTTTACAACATATCGGCTGGCAAAGGGAGCCTTTTCTGCTGATTCATCCGGGTGCACACTACATTTACAAATGTTGGGAAGACGCTTCTTTTGCCGCCCTGATCGACGCCCTGACCGTGCGCGGGCATACGGTTGTGTTGACTGGGGCGCCGACCCCGCATGAAACAGCAATGGTTGCCAACATTCTGACGCATGTCAGAGACAAGACACGGGTGCATTCATTGGTTGGGCAGTTGTCGCTCACCGAACTGGCCGCGGCAATCGACGAGGCACGATTCTTTATTGGTGTTGATTCGGCGCCCGCACATATGGCCGCAGCACTGCAAACACCCGGCGTCGTATTGTTCGGGGCAACCAAAGTGCATGTATGGTCGCCTTGGCAAGCGCCGATCACCGTGCGGAAAGCCTCCGATTGGACAACATTGCCACATCCTGACAGTATCGACACCTCGAAGACGGTGCGTTATCTGGCTGCGATCCCGGTGGAAGCGGTATTGGAAGCGGCGCTGACGCGAATGAGAGAATAATCTTGGAGTAAAACAATCTCGCAACAACAGGCATCCAACCCTTACAGCGAGATATCGTTTTAATATCCACCGTCAGGAATCAAGGCAAGGACACCCAAAAATGGTCGATACACTTTCGGACTTGAGCCGTGCAGTGCTCACCTTTCGTGACGAACGCGACTGGGCGCAATTCCACGGGCTCAAGCACCTGATTGTGTCGCTTTGCCTGGAAGCGGGCGAAATACTGGAACTGACTCAATGGAAGAGCGACGCCGAGGTAGACACCCTACCGCTCTCCCGCGAAGGCCGGGAGGCGCTTTCCGACGAATGTGCCGACGTGCTTGCCTACCTGCTGTTGATCGCCGATAGGGCACATATCGACCTCAGCGCAGCATTGCATCGCAAACTCATCAAAAATGCGCAGAAGTATCCCGTAGAAAAATCTCACGGGCGGCGAGAGAAGTATTCGTTATTGTGAATTGTCGCCCCGGCCTGTGAACTGCCCCCATTATTCCCATACCCAATAACGCCTCCACTTTTTATTTGGCGTTTTTGGACAATGCGTCCTGTTCCCAGCTTGTCATCCCGGCCTTACGCAGTTCGCCCATTTTCTGGGCGATGACGGTGGCATCCTTGTCAAGATACCCCCTGTGCTTTGGGGGCATACCCCCACATGCCCCCAGATTCAATCGGACAGCTACGGACGCAAAAAAAGCCCGAAAACCTTGTATTTATTGGGTTTTCCGGGCTTCTTCGGTATATATGGTCGGGGCGGTGGGATTCGAACTCGCTACCCCTTGCACCCCATTGAAGTAATTAGCGATATCCGGCACATTCCGACACACTCCGATAAACTCCAGATTGATCCAGAAACCAAGCAGAAACTGTTTATTAACAGCAGCTTACATTCTGTTTACTATTCCGTATCGTTCCGATACACTGCGAGGAAAGCCGGAAATTTTTGCGGCACGGATGCGGCACGGAATTATTATGATGGGGTAAATTATGACATTAACAGTTAAGGAACTCGACGCGGCGCGACCGGCAGACAAACCATATAAGTTGACCGTGGCTCGTGGCTTGCAGTTACGGGTTGCGGTGGATGGAACGAAGCGGTGGCTCGTAACCTATATCGTGCGCGGCAAACGTCGGGAGCTTAGGCTTGCAGGTGAGTACGGAAACGTGGCCGGCAGAACGTCACTTGCCGACGCAAAGCACGAAGCCGAGGAAATACGAAAGCTGGCACGTGGTGGCGTGGACATCCAAGAGCGCCAAGAGGCCGAGCGTGCACGGCTGGCACAACTTGCTATCGAAGCCGCCGAAGAGGCAGAGCGTGCACGGCTGGCTGAACTTGCTGCCGAAGCCGCCAAAAAAGCCGAGTGCAAAACAGTGCATGATCTGTTCAGTGCGTGGATTGCGGACGGTGTAGCAAGAAAGGACGGAAACGCAGAACTGTCACGGCGGTTTGCGAAAGACGTTCACCCGCATATCGGCGGTATCGAGCTACGCAACCTTACAGAGCATGACTTGCGTGCTGTGGTTCGTGCAAAAATAGACGGCGACGGCAACGGGGCGCGGATGGCGCAATCGACCTTTGATGACATCCGGCAAATGCTGCATTGGGGCGAGAAACGCCTGCCTTGGCGGGGGCTACTGATTAACGGGAACCCTGCCGACTTGGTGGAAATTGAAAAGTTGCTCCCCTTCGATTACGAAGAAGAACGCGACCGTGTGTTGTCCCCTGCCGAATTACGCGAATTACAAACGATCTTTGCCAAGCTGCGAGAGAGTTACGCCAATACACCGGCAGGCGAAAAGTATGAGGCCGTACGCCCATTGAAGCGTGAAACCGAACTCGCAATATGGATATGCCTCGGTACACTTTGCCGCATTGGTGAATTGTTGATGAGTGAATGGAAGCATGTCGATTTGCAGGAAGGGACATGGTTCATTCCAAAAGCCAATGTAAAAGGCCGTGGAAGGAAAAAGCAGGATCACCATGTGTTTCTGTCTCCATTCGCTCTTCGTTATTTCAAGGAACTGCATAGCATCACAGGAAAATCACGCTGGCTTTTCCCTGCCAGCAACCAGAAGGACGTTGACACGCATGTTTGCCTGAAGTCGGTAAGCAAACAAGTCGGCGACCGGCAAGAGCAATTCAAGCGCCGGGATAAGCCATTAAAGCGCCGCCGCCATGACAATACCTTAGTGCTGGCCGGTGGAAAAAACGGTGATTGGACGCCACATGACATGCGCCGCACAGGCGCAACGATGATGCAACAGTTGGGTATCCCACTTGACATCATTGACCGTTGTCAAAATCACGTACTGCCAGGTTCACGGGTTCGCCGTCACTACCTGCACCACGATTACCGGGTGGAGAAAACAGACGCATGGAACCGGCTGGGTGACAGGCTCGACGCGATTTTTGCAGGCGGGGCGCAAATAATCCCGCTACGTGCATGATGTAACGATATTGCCGCGCCTATCCCTTGGCTGATCACTGAGGGAGAAAGCCGGGTACACCACCCTGCCCGGTTGGCGCGGCATCCTTCATATAGGGTGCGGAGGGTGGCGTCATGGATAATGAATATAACGAAGCTGTGGAATTTGTCAAAGCTATGGTGCAATTTGCACAAAGCCTTAACCCATCATATCCATTTGAATCAGACCACGACAAGCCCAAAAAAACCGGCGACATGTACACCTTTAATATTACCGCATTAGATGCGCTCAAGGTGAAATATAAAGATATGGCGGGCTTTGATATGGAACGCCTTGATAAGAACGAATTTGAGACGTTACGCATGCTTGCAAATGATTACATTAGTCGTGACAAGGAAATGCCGGAACTTATTAAGTCTTTTGTGATTTACATTGTCGAAAACTCAAATCTAAAAAAACCACAAGGGCGACAAAAGCAACTAATCCGCGATGATAGAATAATTTATCTTGCACGCTTGGTTAAAGATAAGTTTCCACAATTGCCTTTGTATAGCGAAGAAACAGAGACAGTGGCACGTGCTATTAGCCAGGGGATTGAAAATAAAATTTCGGTTGAAGCTGTTACTCGTATCCTCAAATTAAAATATGACAACAGCAGGGGATAAAAATAGGCTGATTTAAATTCCTTGGAAACGTGATTCGTACTGGATAACGTTCACTCCATTGAGGCTGGATTGCCTCGTAACCAAGTGGAGAAACCTTTCATGGGAAACGTTATTTCGGGTGGATTCTTGCGCCCAAACGAAATTTACAGGACACGAAAAAACCCAGACAGCATATTGCCGATCAGTGCATCTACGTTCTGGCTGTGGGTGTCGTTAGGGAGAATTAAGACCCATCGGTTATCCCGTGGCGTCACTGTCGTTGCCCGTGCCGACGTTGAAAAACTCATTCAGTCGGGGGAACGCTCATGACTTTCACTAATTCAGAAGTGCAGAGTGCACGGGGATTTTTGCTTGAGTGCCTGAACCAAGGCGCAATTCCGAAAGAGTCGATTTTCGAGTTGGCCGAGGCATTAGGCATTTCGCTGGATGCGCTCGATTCCGCCAGAAAGAAACTCAAGGTCGGGACGTGCAAAATGGACGGAAAGGTTTTCTGGGTGCCGCCGGATAACGAGTAGCAAAGAAAAGCCCCGCCAAGTCCAGCGGGGCATTTTCCGGAATTCAACAACTTTGCGAGGTGAGGTAATTTTATGGAAAATTTCTTTGATGGTCAAGCCCAACTTTGCGAAAAATCGCAATATTGGAGAAATGGGGCGCTCCATGACCATTAACGATTTTTGGGCGAATTGTTTGCCCGCAACGGATAGTCATTCGTTTTTGAAAAAATACGCCATATCTCCGCGTGGAATGCGAACCACAAAGGGCGGGATTCTTGTTATACCGACCTACAACGTCGACGGGGAGATGTTGGGTATCCATTTCTTGGACTATGAGCAAGCTACCGGAAAAACCATAACGTCACGCCTTTGTTATGAGTGGCAAGGAGCTTACTTTAGCTTTGGTTCGCCAAAGCGTGATGTGATCTTCGTTGAGGCAAATTTTCTAAAAGCCGCGTTACTTCATACTCGATATGGTGAAACTGTTGCAGCCTGCTTTTACCCTGGCAACGTTGATAATGTTGTCGATGCTTTGCGTGAAAAGTATCCAAATAACTTTATCGCCCCACTAGGCTGGAAAAAACAATGAGCGCGAAACAAAAAGCCCACCGGACGGGGTGGGCTATTGCTGAACACACACAATGTGAAGAGGTGATGCGATGAGTGACGATTATACCGAAAACGCCGATCAATTGGCGGATATTCCCGACGAAAACGACCCCTTTGGCGGCGATACTGGCGAACCTGAAAACCCATTTGGCGACGCTCCCACACCTATACCCGCAACCCCCGCCGCACCCGCTAAAGCACCCCCAAAGGTGGACGGTCAAAACAATTCAGCAGGCGATCCACTCGAACCAGGCGATCCACTCGAAGAAACGTTTAAACGACTTGCTGCCCTTACACCTACTGAATATGAGCTGTGCCGACGTGCCGAAGCCAAACGCCTATGTTACCGATATAAAAATCTTGATTTTGAAGTG